>JAIRNK010000003.1 GCA_031258095.1 Holosporales bacterium | reverse complement strand
AAAGAGTTCTGTGATATCTTCAAACATGGCGAGGTTTTCCTGATTTGACTTAAACTTTAGAAAGACTTTGCCATATATCCAGCATTCGTCAAGCCGCTAATCCATTATTCGCGTAAATAAGCTGTTACGTATTCCAACAATATAGAAGTGTATTTTAATATGAGTCGAAGGCCGAAGATCAGCAGCATGCGGCCTACTTCGTATTTCTAGAACCGCCCGTTTGCCTATAGTTCCTGTAAAAATGACGCAGCACAACCAGATTGATCTTTAAACGCCCGTGTGCCATTAATGGTGGCAGTTGCGGGTGTAGCTCAATGGTAGAGCCCCAGCCTTCCAAGCTGGTTACGTGGGTCCGATTCCCATCACCCGCTCCAGCGCGCTATTAGGGCTCCCGGCTGACGTTCCGGAGAACAAAGCCTGCTTTTACAGGGCGTTGAGCCCTCAAGACCCCCTGAACGTCAGGTGGAATGTGTGTGGCCTTTGTATTCCGCCCTATTGACGGAGCAGGTTCGTGCGGCGGCTAGTGGCGTCCCCTTTAGAAAGAATGTGAAATTATGGGATTCAAGTGTGGAATAGTGGGGCTTCCAAACGTTGGGAAATCCACGTTGTTTAATGCGTTGACTCAAACCGCAGCGGCCGAAGCGGCGAATTACCCGTTTTGCACAATCGACCCAAACATTGGCTGCGTTGGCGTTCCGGACGAACGGTTGGACAAACTCGCGTCTATTGCAAAGTCAAAAAAAATCGTTCCAACACAAGTTGAGTTCGTGGACATCGCCGGGTTGGTTCGTGGGGCAAGCAAGGGTGAGGGTCTTGGCAATCAATTTCTTGGGCACATAAAATCCACTGACGCAATCATTCACATATTGCGGTGCTTTGAAAACGAAGACATCACACACGTTGACGGCAGCGTGGACCCGATTCGAGATTTGTCGACGGTGGAAACGGAGCTAATGCTCGCAGACATAGAAAGCCTGGAAAAAAGGCTGACGAAGTTTAATAAGAAGCCTCACACACTATCCAGAGAATCAAAGGAGTCGTATGACTTGATGCAGGAGGCACTGTCGCTGCTTGCGTCTGGCACGCCGATTCACCCTAAACAAGGACAAAAAAGCCGGTTTAAAGAGCTTGAACTGCTGAGTGACAAGCCCGTGCTGCTCGTTTGCAATGTGCCAGAGCAAGTCGGCAACAATGAGTTTTCAAAAAAAGTGCAAGAATATGCGAATACAAATGGCTATGAGTTTATGACGGTCTCGTGCGCCGTTGAAGCCGAACTCGCATCGTTGGAGCCTGAAGAGCGAATGGACTTCTTACACAGCCTCGGAATGGAAGAGACGGGATTGGCGAAGGTCATCCGATCTGGCTATAGGCTACTGGATTTGTGCACATTTTTCACGGCTGGCGTTGAAGAAACTCGTGCGTGGTCTGTTCAAGTAAATTCGCTTGCTCCAGACGCTGCAGCCGAGATTCACACTGATTTTAAGCGCGGTTTCATTTGCGCCGAAACAATAAGCTACGGCGATTACGTGGCCTGCAATGGTGAAGCGGGAGCGAAGGCCGCTGGGAAAATGAGACTAGAAGGAAAGGACTACGTGGTCCAGGACGGCGACGTCATGCATTTCCGCTTTAATGTCTAGCCCAATTATGGGACACTCGTGGTCCGAACCCGGGTTTTGAGCCTAGCTCAGCTGGGTGCGCTGCACAAGGCGTTCGAGTGAAGCGCTCGGCTTTTGCGCGCTATGTGGGGGGTTGTTTTTTGTGAATGGTAAGGGGAGTCTCAATATGAAGAATAGAATAGAGTTTAGCAGCGATTACAACGAAGGCGCTCATCCTAAGTTGATTGAAAAGCTTGTTGAAACGAATATGGTTCAAACGTTTGGCTACGGGCTAGATCCATATTGCGAGGAAGCCGCAAACATTATCCGCGAATTGTGCGGGAACAAAGATGTGGACGTACATTTTATCGTGGGCGGTACGCTTACGAATTTGATTTCAATATGTGCGTGCCTGCGGCCACATCAAGCTGTAGTCGCGCCAGAAAACGGGCATATTCACACAATGGAGACCGGCTCAATTGAAGCTACAGGCCACAAAATTATCACGCTGCCAAGCAAAGAAGGGAAGATAACGGCGGAACAGATTGACGAAATGTACGAGGAATACCGAACGAGCGACGCAAATGTGCACTTTGCGCAGCCCAAAATGGTTTACATCACGCACCCAACGGAGTTTGGGACACTATATAAAAAGGCTGAATTGCGAGCGATTGCCGATGTGTGTAAGAAGCACGGCTTGTATTTATTCGTCGACGGCGCGCGCCTTGGGTATGGAATGGTTGCTGAAGGGAGCGATTTTGACCTTAAGTTTTTGACGGAGTGCTGCGACATTTTTTACATCGGTGGCGGAAAGCAAGGAGCGCTGTTTGGCGAGGCGGTTGTCATTAAAAACAAAATTATTGCTGAAGATTTTCGTCCAATAATAAAACAACGGGGCGGTTTGTTGTCGAAAGGGCGCCTATTGGGCATACAATTCAGCGAATTGTTTCGAGACGGATTGTATTTTGAGCTTGCCCGGCATGCGAACAAGATGGCTGACGTCATTCGCCAATGCCTAAAGCGCGTTGGGATGGAGTTTTTTGCGGAAACGCCCACGAATTTGCTGTTTCCAATTATGCCGGACTCGCTGTACCAAGAGCTGTCGAATACGTATAGCTTGACGTATGTCAAGCGTTGGGATAAGACATCAAGCGTGATTAGAATTGCAACCAGCTGGGCGACGACGGAGAAAAACGTGAAAGCGCTTGTGGGTGACATTGAAAGCACCTGCGCCCTGGCAGCCTAGTTAAAATATCAAGAAAAACTCCTTCGATCGCACCACACGAATTGGAACAGTCGGTGACAATTTGTCACCAACTGAAATTGCCAGCGGCTGAGTAGGAGTTTTATCTGGAGGAAGGGCGCTGCTGCAAACTATTTTTGCAACGACTTAATCTCTTCGACGGATAGTCCAACGCAATCGCTGATTACGTTGATATCAACCCCCTTCAGCAACAGAGCCAACGCAGCTTCTCGTGCTTTTTTGGCTTCGCCCTTGGCCTCGCCTTTGGCTTCGCCCTCAGCCAGGCCCTATTCCCTTGCAACGGTCATCTCGCTGTTATGATCATTAATCGTTCTTCGCCGGAGATCCGCTATCGCCCGCACATCATCATCCGCACTAAGGTACTGCAGCGTCTCCATCGCTTCTTTGACCGTCTCATCCTGCAAAAACACCCGATCCATCAGCACAGGATCCTTCAAAAACGCCAGCCACGCTGTCAGCAAATCCTTGGCGTCTGCGTCTTTCGGATTGAACTTCGGCAGTTCAATAAAAATAATCCGCGCGGAATCCGTCATGACCTCGTAGGGATCCGGCACGTTTGGCTGAAACGTCATATACGCTTCGCTGACGGCGTTCTTGCGCTTTGTCACGTTTTCGCCGAGGATCCATATACCAATGACGTGCGGCCCTTTGTATGAATTGCCTGATTGCACGGCCGTCGGAACCATCTCCGACAGGTAATGGAAGGCACGCTGCGTAATCTCGCCAGTGTTATTGCACTGGATCTCGATGTCTAGCAGAGTTCCGTCGTCGCTCTTCGCCTTGACGTCTAGGCGGCTTTCCTTGTTCGTTTTGAGGATCTTCGGAATGTCTGTGTTTTCGAGCGTTAGATCTTTGATGTGCGGGTTGCCCTTGAACAACGCGTTTAAAAACGAAATCAGCAACGGCTTCCTGTCGTCCACGCCGAAAATCGTCTTAAAAACGTAGTCAAGCTTTGGATCCAACAACGCAGTCATCGTACATGTCAAAAAAGTGGCCAACCTATGGGTAATTGTACACGGTTTGCGGGCGGATCGTGTAACTTTTCAAGCGCATTGCCGGGCTTGCCGAAATGCCAACAAGGAACGCATGTGCTGGAAACCAAACCACCTTGCGATCTCACCTACCTTGCGATCTTACTGAGGTTTCGCTCTGAGGTCTCGCTATGAAAAAATTTAGCAATTAGAAAAAATGCGGCGGAATAAAACATCTGGCGAAGATTGATAACCCTATACCGTTCAAGCTAAGGTGATTGTGCGAGACAGACGGAATAAGGCAATTTAGTGCGCAAGCTAAGTGGTTTTGCCCTCATGGAAGTCGCCATTGCGGTGTGCGTAATGGGCGTTGTAACTTCCGTTGTCGTTCCCATGGTTCGCAGCATGTTTGCCTACGCTCGAGCTGTGCAAAGTCGGCATTCTATGGAGCACGTCATGCGGGCGTTGGCCGTGTACGTAAAACTGTACGACCGCCTGCCTTGGGCCGCAAACGACAGTAACGGAGTAGAAGAAGAGTCTATTGCTGTTGGGCGCGTTCCATTCAAAACCTTATCTATTGAGCAGGAGTGCACGAAAGATGGAAGTAAAAACGACTTGGTTTACATCGTCAACCCCAAGCTTACTTATTGGGTCCCAAGCTCGCCACTGAACAAAGGGAGCGCATTTTTGCAATTCGCACCTAACGATAACCTCCGCGTTTTGTTGGAGGACGAAAGCGAAGCCATTGCGTTCGACCAAGAGTCGATGGATTTTTGCGCGGTCGTACTGGTCAGCCTTCCGAGCAAATTATCTCTGGGAAATGTTGTCCAAGCCGACGGAGATCACATCGTAGTAAAAATCCCTTACAAAAGTTCTGGAGTGAGTGTCCGGTGGATTAGCCGAGGAAATTTGAGCGTATTGTGCAACTAATTGCACCTTTGATATACACATCCCATCTGACGCTCCGGGTTTCTTGAAAGCTCAAGGCCTTGTAACATCAGGACTTGTTCCCCGGAGTGTCAGTCGGAAGCCCTAAAGACTGGGGCTCCCAGAAAATGAATGTGATGTGTATAGTGTAGGTTCCTGATAAATATATTTCCATTTTTTACTATAATGTAACTGTTCGTAGGTTGACTTGTTAATCATTGCGCGTGTATGATTTAACAATGATGAGCGCGGCGCCAACCGCTTTCGCGCTGACTTCAGCCCCAGAATGAGGGTGGGTGGGGGCTAGGGATGGCGCCCCCTCCCGAAAAGGTTAATAGAACGTTAATGGGCACCTTTTAATCGAATCCAATGCGAATTCTGAGCGCGACACGCGCCCCACGCTCAAGTTCCGTGCACTCTGTTGTTTTTTGGCGGAGAAAAACCGCCGACTCATCTGTTGGCATACACATCCCATCAGGCAGGGCCTACGCACGAAAAAACTTAGCCCAAACCTCTTTTGATTAATGACAAAGTTTAGTACAGTGTTTGGTTTTTTATATGCAAAAACACCTCGCCTCTTTTTTCGCGGACGT
>JAIRNK010000001.1 GCA_031258095.1 Holosporales bacterium | reverse complement strand
CAAAAGAGTTCTGTGATATCTTCAAACATGGCGAGGTTTTCCTGATTTGACTTAAACTTTAGGGAGACTTTGCCATATATCCAGCATTCGTCAAGCCGCTAATCCATTATTCGCGTTATTAACGCAGAAGGCGGGATGCTGTACTCCCCTGATCTTTCGTCTCCCCCTGGTCTTTCGCCACCGTCGATTTCTGGAGTCGAAAAACGAAAGCTTGCTATACCACCAACAGTACACAGAAAAAGCACACAAACCGAGCACGATATGCTGAGCACAGCACATTCCCCACCAAAAGAAACGCCCCACAGCTAGGTTATGATCATCAGAATACTTGTGTCAATACCACCTACAGCACGCGACAACGGCTGCTGGTGGGTAAGATTGATCAACAACGGAACAAGTAGAACGAGAATATTCGCTACTCACTAGATACGGGGCCGAAGTATTTCTCTCTGCATTAACTCTTTAGAGAACAAGCGTTCTATCACGAGGATGCAATGAAAATACTATTGAAATTTTCTGTAGTTTTCGCCAAAACAACTTCAGGCGGGACCGACCGCAACTCAGCGATACGTTCTGCAACAAACGTCACGTACGCCGGCTCATTTTGCTTCCCCCTATGTGGAGCAGGCGCTAAGAATGGCGCGTCAGTTTCCACCAATAATCGGTCCAGTGGCACGTATTTTGCGACGTCATGCACAGATGCAGCATTTTTAAACGTCACAATCCCCGATAACGAGATCATGTATCCCAAATCCAAAACCTTCCGTGCGCTATCTACTCCTTCGCAAAAACAGTGAAAGATTCCGCGAACACTCGGATATTTAGCCACGATGCTTAACGTGTCATCAAACGCATATCGTGTGTGAATGTACACTGGCTTATGAAATGTGTATGCAATGTGAAGCTGATACTCAAACGCCTCTCGTTGTCGGCGGACAATTTCTGGGCTAGGGTCGTCTTTATAGTCTAAGCCAATCTCCCCAACACCAATTACATGATCTTCGTTGATATTGCCGAACGCACAATCGAAATCTTCCCGACTTAGCAGCCCGACGTTGTCTGGGTGAACGCCAATGGTCATATAGCAAGACTTTGGGTTCTTGTCGCAAATTGCGCGCAACCTTGCATAGTCGTCGATCTCTGTCCCAATTGTGACCATGCACCCTACTCCTGCGCTTTTGGCACGCGCTACAACAGCGTCTGTGTCGTCAAACATATCCAAGTGGCAATGAGAGTCTATGATCATAAAAACATCGTTATGCAAGTGTCGTCAAAGATACACCAGGAAACGCAACTTTAATGATTCCGCCCCAGTTGCAAATAGCCATTGAATCGCTATTTAAAATTGGGAAATTTTTAATCATTGTTGTCGGACTCAGTGGCAACCATGGCGCCAGGGTCATCGGAATGCACGGCATCGGAATCCCCATGGCAGCCGCAACCATCGGGTTCGCCATGCTCATGCACATTCCGAACGGCATTATGTTTAGCAGGGGAATATGGTCCATTATTGTGGCTCCGGGAAAATTTTTAAAAAAGGTCATATTCATTGGAAGGACCATAAACGGCGCCGGGGCAACCCCAAACGTGCACTGGCACAAGCCGTTTAATAATACTGGCATTCCCATGCGTCACCGAACAAATTTGGGCTATGCATCCGCCCCAGTTACAGTTTTTTTCACTTTCTCATTGATCCGTACGGGGTACGCCCCCCTCACGCTGTCTGTTGTTAACGGTACGCCGTCCGCTTGAGACTGCTCAGCCAATTTCTTTCTCGCAGAGTCTATGCGTTCTATCGTCTTAGGATTCAGTGCGTCTGCCGCGTCCTCGAGTGACGCGCGGGTGACAATTACGCAGACGGGCTGTCCGTTACTGCACTCGACAAACGAAATTGAATGATTTTTTTGCAACATTAAGCGCTCAATTGTTTCAGCTGAAAACATTTTTGACAAAGGGCTATCGTTCATCATTAAATCCAGCCTAGATGCCTTCATTTCAGTCTTCTTCAGTTTAGCCCCTGCGCGAGATATCACTATTGGCAGTTGAGAAAAATCGTCCTGCACCGGTCCAAACATAGTAGACAGGCTTTCAAAACTCTTTGTCCATAGACAGTGCGCGCGGTAGTCCTCTTCTACCTGTTCTTTGACTTGACTTAGCGGGGGAACATGCTTGCCTCTGATACCAACGAGCCGGATCAGCCACGAATTGTTTGATGCATCAAAAAACGGACTATCACAGTTATTATTTTCCAGAACAAACGCTTGTTCGACGACCATCTCTGCAACATTGTCGCCAACGCCAGCCTCGCGAAGTCGCTCACGCGCATTGTTTTTATTGAACGCTACGGTCCGAACATTTGCATTAAACTTCTGTGCGACATCGTTTATTGGTGTCTCGCAGGCCAAGGCGTCTTCAATATTGTTCTTCCGTTGCTCGAGTTTTTTCGGCAGTTTTATTCTCTTTAATTCCTGCTCAATGGCTTCTCTTGAAACAGTTTGCGCCGGGATTGACGTTATTTTTGTAACAACGTAAATTGCGTGCTTACGTCCGACAGCAACTGGCCCCCAAGGAATCCACTCATCACGGGCAGATAGCGCTTCGTGGATAGGAGGTGGCAATGTCGACATATCAACGGCGGAGACGATTGCATCCGGAAACTTGCGTTTTATTTCATCCCAAGATTTTGTCGTCATAACGACCTTTTGCGCGTCATTGGCGTCTGATGCTGACTCAAACACAACGGCGTGAACCTCGCGTTCTTCGCTTGCGTTCACTATGCGAGCATTAACTTCGTCATCAATCTCGTGCGCCGGCAATGTAATTCCAGCCGCGATGCTATCATGATCCAACAATATCAACTGAATTGTCCTTTCTTCAGGACGCTCATATTTAGTGCCATGTTCACGAAGCCACGTTTCCAGCTTTTCGTCTGAAACAGCGACAGCCTCTGATTTCTCATCAGGCAGCTCCACTATTGTGAAATGTCTTTTTCTTCGCATTACATCTACCAAGAAATCCACGTATTGTTTGCTCAAAGCGATGCCGAATGTTAACGGCACAAGAAACTGATGCTGGAGAAGGTTTTGCTTTATTCGTGATAAAAACTCCTTGGGAGATATCATAGTGTGTTCTAGCGCTTTAGCGAATGTTTCTCCATCGAAATGTCCATCTTTCTGGAACTCCTTTATCCCTTGTATCAGGTTTTTGGAAACACTTAGTGGAACAAGCATACCCAATCGCTCGGGTTCGTATGCCATGATTTTTGACGAAATAAGGTAATCCAGAACATCATCAGCTGCCCTGCTGAGTGCCTGCTCTCCTGCTTTGGCGACAAGCAGCTGTGAGCGATAGTGACCATACAAAAAGTGATACTCATCCACAGAGACGCGCAATTTCCCCATTTTAGCAACTGGAGGTGTTGCCATGATAATGCGTACGACGTCCGCAATTCCAAATACGAAGAAACTTGCTCCGATAATCGACAGTATTATCTTTATTACCAAGCTGCCCGAATGAGCACGAATCTGCTGTAACATATGGGGTTTTATGATGAACGGACTACTCGTTCAGTCTAGACAAAAGGGGACGAACCTTCAAGGACTGTAATGGTTCACATCATTTGAGACACTTTTCGGCCCCAAAAACAGCCTTAAGATACGCCATTGGGGAAATGTATTTCAAGGCTTGATGAGGGCGATAGTTGTTATATTTTTCAGTGAATTTCTTTAGTTCCCGCCGAATGCCCATAATTGATGTCTCCTGCATGCGCTCGTAAAATTCTTCTCGGAAAGCCCTATTAACGCGAATAATGGATTAGCGGCTTGACGAATGCTGGATATATGGCAAAGTCTTTCTAAAGTTTAAGTCAAATCAGGAAAACCTCGCCATGTTTGAAGATATCACAGAACTCTTTTGT
>JAIRNK010000040.1 GCA_031258095.1 Holosporales bacterium | reverse complement strand
GTTTTGAGCGCTGGGTAGGCTTATGTTTTTTGCCTCGTAGTTGAAACTGAGCCGAAATTGCTGGCATAAAATTGGAAAAATGTCTCGAGTGTAAACCCAACCTTTCCAGGATCCCAGGTTTTACTACATTTTTTTCATGAGGTCACCCTGGATGATCATGCAAGGTGTGTTGTAGCAATTTTTGCATACGTTGGTGTGTGTAAGCGGTACGGTTCCAGTGTGTGATAATCAAAATCGTCACACGTTACCTGCGAGGCAAATAGGTCAATTTGCGTTAATGCGAAGTTGATAGGCGACAGTCTGATTAAGTGGTCCGAGGAAACATAATGCGAAAGCGTGTGCTCTAGCTGCTCTTCCGAAAAATCAGTCACAAACAAGGCGTTCGCGTTTGACTTAAGGTAATGCACACCGGCGTTTTTATCGTAAAATGACGCGCCAGGTAACATATACAAAAAACCAGCTCTTTTTTGAAATGATGCACCAAAAAACCCCTGATTATACGAGTTTACTAACACAATAAGGTCGTCACTGACGCGTTCTTTTGCTGCATGTGCTAACACATGAAAATTAGAAGGGGCGAAAACGTCTGCATTTGGGGCGCAAAAATGCAGTGACTTGGCAACGGTAATCAGCACGCGCTGAATCGTAAATGGAGATGGCCCCCGGGGAGCAACAATAACGTCTACTGCACGGAGGTCTACACCAGCCCTTTTTGTGAGCTGCTGCAGCAAAGGCACAAGCCCCATTGTTTGAGTGTAATTAGGAGTCCAGTCGCATTGCTCAGAATGCCTCGCGTCTCCGGTATCCACGGCAACGTACCCGCAGTTGCGAGCGGAATACACGGAGATGACAACCTTCTCACTATTCATTAAGTGCGTTGCGACCCCCTATTTTTTTACAATGACGTACACTGGTACTGCAGATTGCGACAAGGCGGAAACTATACAGTCGTTTCAAGTTCTTCTGCTATGTGCGCTACCGCCGCATCAGTTTCGTCGGTGTTCGCATCTTCCTTCTCGTCCTTCTCCTCTTCTTCCTCGCTTTCAAGGTCACAAAAAATATCTATTGTACGCCAGTCATATTGGGATAGATCGTCATCCATAACAGTGTCCGCAACCATGTCCAGTAATTCTTTCGGAGTAACAACGCGCTCTGTTGATGTAACCTTTTGCAGAAGTGTATACACTGCGAAGTCTTCGACTACTTCTGGAATTAACGCAGCCCGGAATTCCTTCATGCATGCAAAACTCTGTTTAGCGATATACAGAAGGGCGTCTGAATATACAAATCTTTCATTGAGCCAGTTTTCAATGAATTCAGCAGAAAACGCGTCTTTTTCAGCTTGAAAGACTTCCATTAAAACGAAACCCACTCGCAAGCGCTGATACGAGACATCTCTGCATTCTTGCATTATATCTTCGTCAGTTTTGCCACGTACATCTTCATCATCGTTTTCGCGCGCTTTCTTAACATCCTTTTCCATGCTCTTCCACGCTTTCTCAAAATCGGCCTCGACAAACGACGGTGGAACCTCGAACGTATACATTTCTGATAGCGCGTCCAATATAGCTCGTTTGTTACATAAGTTTATTTGTTTTTGACGCCACATTCGCAACTTACGCCAAATATAATCTTCCAGTTCTTTCAAACTATCGAATTTTAAATAGCCATGCTTGACCGTTTCCTCAGTTAATTCCACATGTTGCGAACGTCTTACCTCTAAAACCTTGACCTTAACCAAGGCACACTTAGCGCGTAGATCCTTATTCGCAAAGTTTTTAGGAAATGTAATGTTCTGCTGTTTTTCTTCTCCTGGGCGCATTCCTACCACTAAGTCCCGAAGGGCTTTCTCGAAAAAGTCCACCTCGAAAAGATTTGAATTCGAACCAGCTGAAATCGAAGCATTGTCATTACAGAGCTTCTTCAAGCGTGATTTTCCAATAAACGTCTCATAATTAAGTGTTACTATATCTCCATCTTCGGCAGGTGAGTCTACAGATACAGCAGCCCGAAAACCTTGGATAAAGACGCTGTATGCTTCGTCAAACTCTTCTTGGGAGACCTCGCACACAACTTTTTCGATGTGAATGTTTTTGTGGTCCTTTAATTCAAATTGTGGTCTGGTCTCTACGGACATCTCTACGACAAGATCGCCACCATCTTCGTAAGACTTGATTTTCAACTCAGGATCCGAGACAAGAGACAGCTTTTCGCTCTCTATAATGTCTTTGTGGGCCCTTTTGATAATGCCCTCTATGGCTGCCGGTTTAGCTTCGTCTAAAAAATGTTTTGTTACGACATCCAAAGGAACTTTTCCTTTTCGGAAACCATCCATTTTGACTGTGGACGCTTTCTTCGCAATCCATTTATCAATTTCTTCACTGATCTCGGCAGAGGAGACAGTTATCGTATAAGTCACGGACAGAGACGAATTCTCTTTTTTGTCGACTTGCATGCTAATACCTTTCTAGACCATACTGGTACGGCCGAAGGGACTTGAACCCCCATGACTTTCGCCACCAGGACCTAAACCTGGCGTGTCTACCAATTTCACCACGGCCGCTTGAACCACACTGTATGAGAGACTCTAACAAAAGAGTTTGCGTCCCTCAATGTGTAGTTTTATGGCGTGTCAAGACAGCAGAAACAGCGTGAAGAACTTATGTATGCAGGAGACTCAAAATTCGAGATGCATTAACGTCGGTCTAAATATTTTTCAGAAAAGGATATTTGAAGATAATGCACTTGTAATATTTCTATTTGTTTCAAATTTAAAGTCAGCGTGATCGCATTGCTGCTACGAATGAAAAAGGTTATATTTCGACTGTATAGATTGCGACTCCGAGTACAATGACCGAACGCCCCAAAGGTAAGCACCAGCTGCAAGATGACGGATCTTCTTCCAAGTTTTCAAAATCCAGTTTTTCGTACGGAGAAACAGGGCGCAAGGGCCCCCAATATGCTCATCGCCCCTATGAAGCACAAGGACGTGATGCGGGCGCCAGCACACATGAACGATTTTCACGAAAGCCAACTAAAGGCTTTACAGAGGGACAGCGCCTAAGCGCTCGTTCAGATAGAACTTCTGTGAGACCGCAAGCGTCATGGGACACTTCGGGTCACGCAGCTTCCAGTTCCGAAGAGCTATCGCCAAAAACTGCGGGTGCGGCAGGACGTCCAGCGCAACCTCGCAAGAAGGAAATCACCGCGGAATCCTTGGCTCAAGTACTTATTGGCAACGACCTCAGCGAAATTGAATATGAAGAAGACGGTCGCCGGATATACATGTCTCGTTGCACAAATGCACATTCGTCACAACCCGTTAACCCTCCGGCAGTGATTCCTTCTCAAGCTGTACCCCCGCCCAATAGCGACGCCGCTCCGCAAGACCAGGATGTAAATTGGCGCAACCACCCAGGGGCTGTGCGCTCACCAATGGTTGGCGTAGCGTATATGTCACCGGAGCCTGGAGCCGAACCCTTTGTGCGAGTCGGAAGCATGGTTTCTCCTGGGCAGATTTTACTGTTGATTGAGGCTATGAAGGTATTGAACCCCATAAAAGCATCAACGGGCGGCAAAGTCGTCGCAATTCTAGCCCATGACCAAAAGCCGGTTGAATACAATGAGCCATTGCTGGTTATTGTGGAATAATCCATCAAACGGAATAATCGTACAAGAGTCAAAATAATGAAATTGTTTTCGAAAATCTTAATTGCTAACCGCGGAGAGATCGCGCTTAGGATACTACGCGCGTGTCAGGAGCTTGGGATCAAGACGGTCGTTGTTCACTCGACCGCGGACGAAGACTCCATGCCTGTGCGAATAGCAGACGAAAGCGTGTGCATTGGTGAGCCGCTCGCGAAGGACAGCTACTTGAACATGCGCGCGATTATGACTGCGGCTGAAATTACAGGCGCGGAGGCCATTCACCCGGGCGTTGGTTTTTTGTCCGAGAATGCACGATTTGCGAGAATGGTTACAGAACATGGACGTACGTTTATTGGCCCAAGCCCAGAACACATAGAGCTAATGGGAGATAAAATTACGGCGAAAAATACGATGCAAAAGTTTGGTATTCCTACTATTCCGGGGTCTAATGGGGAAATAGCGGACGAAGATACCGCACTGCAACAAGCCGAAGCCATTGGATTGCCTGTGTTGATTAAGGCTACCGCTGGGGGAGGTGGCAAAGGGATGAAGGTGGCTTGTAACGAGCAAGACGTTGTTCAGGCATATAGGCTGGCAAAGGCGGAATCCAAATCCAGCTTTGCGAACGACCGGGTCTACATGGAGCGCTACTTAAAAACGCCTCGTCATATAGAGTTTCAGATATTAGCCGATCAACACGGTCACGTTGTTTCATTAGGCGAAAGAGATTGCTCTATACAACGAAATCACCAAAAGATATGGGAAGAGGCGCCTGCAACAAACATTCCGGCCAGTGTGCTCAGTCGCATGAGCGAGCTGATTGTTAAGGCGATTAAAAAACTACGTTATGTTGGCGTTGGCACAGTCGAAATGCTGTACGAGGATGAGCAGTTCTACTTTATGGAAATGAATACTCGTCTGCAGGTCGAACACACTGTAACGGAGATGGTAACGGGCATAGACCTCGTTAAGGAGCAAATTCTTGTTGCGGCAGGGAATCCTCTTTCTTTTGCTCAAAAGGACGTGTGTATTAGAGGGCACTCGATTGAATGCCGAATTAATGCTGAAGACCCGAAAACGTTTTTTCCTTGTCCTGGTAAAGTTAACATGTTCCACGCAGCTAATGGATTTGGTATTAGGACAGATAGCCATGTATATTGCGGCTACACCATTCCGCCTTACTACGACAGCTTGATTGGAAAGTTGATTACTCACGCGAACACGCGCGACGAGTGCTTGTCGAAGATGAGGCGAGCATTAAACGAACTAGTTATTGATGGTGTCGCGACTATAGTTCCTCTGCAACAACAATTGGCCGATCATCCTGCTGTTATTGAGGGCGGCGTGGATATTCACTGGTTGGAGCGCACGTTAGATTCATTGTCGCGCTAGGTTGTGGTTGGGCCGTTTGATGAGGATCGCGCCAAGCATATGTTGGGTCTTCATTCACGAAACGTGACAGAGCAGAATCCTATTCTAAGGTGCTGGTGTTGTCAGCTAGCTTGAGAGCACACATTGCTTGGCCTGAAGATTTTCCTTTCTGATCATGTACAAAGAACGTGTGCGTTTTGTCTTGCACCCGAAATCGAATAAACGCCCTATCTAGGTCATGCGTTACCGATATGATGTAAGAGTCATCAAAAACAATTGAGGTAAACGGCTTTAAGGCATTGTCGTACCAGCCGATACCCTGAATTGAAATCTTCGTAACAGGTTTTCCGGAATTCATCAAATTTTCCAGCTCAGCAACGTATCCGCCGTTGGGGATAAGGACGATGCAATCTTCATGCTTTATCATCGCTGACGTAAACAATTGGTTACTTACATCAGACGCAACCTCGCGCGATACATCGATTTGAAAACCGTACAGCTCTGCGTAATTTTTGTAGATTGAATTTCCTTCTACGGTTGAGGACAGGAGTTCTTTTGTTCCTTTGATGCTAATCATCCACCATGGCGTTTTTGATCCAGTCGCCTTTTCGGTAGGCATGCCAATAGATTTTGCAACGGTTAATATCCGCAGGTCTTCGGTGCCGGGCACACTTATTAATTCGTACGGTTTTCCCATATCCTCCCCACAACTTGTCGTGTTAACTCATTTTTAATTTGTTCGAATCGTATTCTGCAGAACTGATTTTATGTCCTTCCGCGCTTCCGTCTTTTTGTTTGAATACCTGAATATCGTTTTCTTTTGTTGTTATCTGAGCATGCACTACAATATATTGTACATTTTGTTGGTATCTTACAAATCTTACGCCCCCAAATGTAATTTGCTGAAGGATTTCATTAGCGTCTTCTGTCCACCCTAAGCGCACGATAATAAGCTTTTCTACGAGTTTTCCACTATACAATTGCTGTTCAATCTTTGGGCCGTGCTCTCCGTTTGGGATAATGAATATCAGCCCAGAATTTCTAATCGAGCCAGAGGAAAACATCGCCCCTGTGACATCCCCGTCTATATAATGATTAGATTCAGAGAACCAACCGAACAAATATGTGTACTCTAGAAATCCTTCAACTGTCCCTTTACAAAGAGCATCAATTGAAATCATCCATTCGGGCGAGCGAGATACAATTGCGGACGAAGTGTCTTCTTCGGATGCCAACACCGTGGGGATTTTTAATTTAAATCTTCCAGGCGTAGTTATGAGTTGATACACGCCCGCCTCCTGATATTTAGGCCAAACGGGGGACAGTTTTAGGGCTGTAAGTTCCCCCCTCCTGAATAAAACAGTAACAATTTCATGAACTTTTCTCAAATATGCACTTTGTGGCGATGTTAGCGGTAATACTACGGCCTGCAAATGTGGCGGGAACCAGCAAAACCGTAGCCACTGCTGACGCGCACATGTAAACGACGCAGTGGCAGGCAGAGGGTCTCAAAAGTACGGCATACGCGCCGATTTTTATGGAACTTTGAATTAAGCGACTGAGTAAGATAGAATCAAACGTGCATAGAGTGTAAGTTGTGGAGTGCGTGAATGCTAGATAATGAAGATTCCATCCGGAAATATGTTCGCGAATTAAGGATGTTTTACAAAGACATTGTGACGTCAGGAATAGTAATGCTGGTCTGCATCGTCGCGTGGTGCGCAACCGGCGGGGGCTTTTGGCCGATATGGGTGCTCATTGCTTTATCTGTGCATACATTGTTGCGTGCAATCGCCATTGGGCGCGTGTCCCCATCTGATTTCGGCTTCTTTCACAAATTTTTGGCTTTTCTGCGACCCGAGTGGGAAGAACAGCAATATCAGAAAATATTGAGTTCATTTAACAAGAGTGTTGCCAAGGGCGGTGTGTCAAGCTCTGTACGTCGCCAGCAAAAGCGAGAGCAACCTCCTATTGTGGAAGAGCATTCAGGCGAGGAGACAGAATAAGGTGAACACGGCCTCGGTAAAAGGGGGATTTGTATTACTTTTGGTTCTGTTAGTTGACCAGATATCAAAAGCATTGGTATTGAGTCATGTGTCATCGCGTGGAGTAATTCCAGTGATTTCGCACCTCAATATCGTGTGCGTGCTAAACCGCGGCATTAGCTTTGGCTTATTAAGTTCCGGGGGCACTTGGCAACTGGTCCTCATCTGGTGTGTCGTTATCTGTTTAGTCGTGTATTTGGGGTACCAGTTTTGGTACTCGTCAAGTTGGGTGTTGTTGGTTTGTGTCGGTGCAATACTTGGAGGCGCGATCGGAAATATTGTCGATCGTGCAATTCATGGCGCCGTAGTGGACTTCATTGACGTTTTTGTCACAAATCTGAACTTTTTTGGGGTAACCGTAAAAGAGTGGCATTGGCCGGCGTTTAACGTGGCAGATTCTGCTGTTGTCGTTGGCGTGTTGGGGTTGATTTTTCTGCAATTACGAAACGAAACACGCGGGAGTCCTGCTCGAAAGCGTAAGTCATAGGTGGCGAACGAGGTTATCTATGGCACGTGCTGGGGGATGAAATTATGCGTTGGCGAAAAGTCGTTTAAAACGCGTGCAGCCTCGAATTTTTTGTTGTGCTGTGGCTCGTGCGGGGGGCGCACCATGATGTTGATATTTGGTTGGAGCTGCGATAGCTTTCTAGCGTGGGTTGATTAATCACGAGCTTGGGTTTGCTGCTGAAGCGAAGACTTGCGTTGGCGATGCGCCAATGCAGGAAAAGATGCGTGGTTTTTTTTGTTCGACATTTCAGGAACACTTCAAATACTCAGTCTCCTAGTCACATTCCGATTTCGATCATATCGGTTGATTGTGCGGACAGGGTGAATATGCCCGCGGATAAAGTCGGGTTCATGATATCGCTTGCAAAAGCGTTATCTCAACACGGACACACGCCGCATTTTTGGTCAAAAGAATCAAGTGTACGACAGGCGCGTTTACTAACGGAGCCGAAAACACCAAGCAGCCTGACCGAGGAGGCTTTTCTATTGAGCCAGCGATTTCCTACTTGGGTGTGTGATTCGCCAATAGATGCTGCGATGGCAGCTACGCACGCAGGAGCAACGGTTTTGTTGCTAGGAGAGCGCTCCGAACGCTGCGATCAGCTGTCTAACGTGTCGATCGCGTTGGTTGAAAAGAACGTAATCAATAAAGTGCACACGCTGGAGATATTAGCCAAATCAGATGTAATCGTTTCCATTGCCGAAGAAAGTATTCAAGACTTAAAACATGCTTACAGTAATGTATTCTTGAGCAAGTGGACTATTTCAGGACAGAGCATGTCGCCTGAGACAGCTGTCTTTGGTTTTACGGGGCTCCACGACTCTGGGGCGTTTTATCATTGTCTATTGGCGCATGGGTATAACGTGAGAGGCTTTGTCCCCTTGCTACATATGCAACATCCCGAAAAGCAAATTCACGCAATGTTGAGAATGGCTTCGTCAAGTAAGTCCATTCTTGTTACGACGGATAAAGACTCGCCGTTTTTAACCAAAAAGATGAAAAGCCACATTCGAGTGATGTCGTTTGACTTAGAAGTCAGTGCTGAACTGTATAGCGCTATAGAGCAGTTTTTTTCTTCGTCAAGTGGTATTAAAGAGGCAGATTGCACAGCTTGCTGAGTGGGTGCGGGAGGGAATTTCTCCAGGAGCGCTTGCCGAAAATGGCGCAATTGCGGGCGTTGGTAGCGTGTTGCATGCCGTAGACAAGCCGTGGTCTGCCTTGTTACGATAGCCGTACTTGTTTGTAGGAAAACAATTGGAGGACAGCTAGTCATGCCGTCGCTTAAGAGATTTTTGAACTTACCAACATTCGTATTGTTGTTGTTCGCATTGGTTTTTTTGTTCGGGAATCATTTGAGTCTTGAAATGAAAGCCAACCTGTATGCGGTGAGCCTATTATTAAAGTCATTAATAGTTTTTGTCCTGCCATTTATTATATTTTCCTTCGTTATGAACGGAATCATGAACTTAGAAGGAGAGTCTTTTAAGATCATACTAATACTTATTCCCCTTGTGTGTCTGTCGAATTTTTGTGGTTTTTGGATCGCATATATATTCACGACCCCATTACTCAAAACCGGAGTCATAACAATATCGCAATTAAGTTCACAATTGGCCTTGAAAGAGGCGTGGCACGTAAACATTCCCCAGCTTGTGCGCAACGATTTTGCCATGCTCGCGGGGGTGTTTGTTGGAATTGTTGGGTGCTATAGCCGTATGCCATGCATAAAGAACGCCAGCATATACTTGTCCAAGATCGCAAATATCATCCTAAAAAGAGGAATATGCTACGCGCTTCCATTGTTCGTGCTGGGTTTTATCGTCAAGATGAAACATGAGGGCTCGCTAGCGCTTATTGTACGAGAGTATTCCATCTTGCTGGCCATGGTTGCGCTGCTAGCTTATGGGTATATGTTCCTAGTTATGAGTATCGCTTCTCCTGGCAACATAATTGGCAAAGTCAAAAACTTGCTTTCAGGAGTTATTGTTGGGCTGTGCAGCATGTCCAGCGCGGCAGCCATTGCTCTAACAATTCAGGGGTCAGAGAAAAATTTGAAGAACCCAAACATCGCAAGGTTCGTTGTGCCGGCGACGGCGAATATGCACTTGCTTGGGGATTGTTTTGCAATACCAATTATTGGGCTGGCTTTGATGGTGTCTTTTGGATACGAGCTGCCGTCTTTGGGTAAGTATCTTGTTTTTTCGTTGCAGGGAGTCATTGCTAAGTTTGCGGCGGCGGGCATTCCTGGAGGTAGCGCGATTATTTTCGTTCCTATCTTTGAACAAGTTTTCGGATTTAATTCCGTTATGCTAACAGCTATGACCGCGATATACGTTCTGTTTGATCCGATTGCAACATCGTCTAACGTGTTTGGTCATGGAGTGTTCGCCATTTTATTCGAGAAAGTATACACAAAGATATTCAAAAATAAATCGACAAAGCTTGCGAAATAGTAAGTCGGGAGCTCTATACGGGCTCCCAAGTGACGCTCGGGGAACCCAACTGACGCTCCGGGGAGCAAAGTCTGCTTTTATAGGCGGTTGAGCCCTCAAGAAAACCAGAACGTCAGGTGGATATGTATCTCCCGACTGAAACGTTGGGTGGATTTTTGTAGTTTTACAATGCTTTGAACTTCAATAAAACCCGAAGAGTCAGATGGGATATGTATATACGAGGTCTCGCCGTTGCCATTCTGATTTTTGTATTCGGAAAAATATTTTTATTATTAACGTAAAGTTAAGTGTTCAGAGGTTGACTTGTTAACTATTTACCAGGTATTTTTGATATTGAGGTGTGCGATGGACAAAATCGCTTGCGCGCTGACTTCAGCCCCAGAATGAGGGTGGGTGGGGGCTAGGGACGGCGCCCCCCTCGAGAATGTATTAAAAATTCGTTAATGCCAGCTTTTTTCTAAAGTGTACCTCAATTTTGTTGGCCCGGGCCCCTTACCTTTGCGAATTGTGTGCTGTTTGCTAAGATTTTTCTGTAAAGACCTCAATAAAAAATGTGCGTAGAAATGGCAGTTGGCCCCCTAACCGTACGCATCCCAGGACGAAGAAACGAGACTGTTGCCGCAGTCGATACGCAGCCTCATGGTCCAGGCATGCAAAAACGAACGCCCGAGTGGATGGTCAGCTTTAGCACACTAAGTGAGGCAATGCTGGCAGGAACAGCAGCAATGTTTCTTGGCCTAGGGTCCCGACTGTTGACGATGTTTCTCGACAAAGTACAGGCATATTCGTCTGTTCACAAGATGAGCGGTTTTACAGAACTTTTGGGCTGGAATGCGGAACTTCACCGTTATGTGAGCGGAGACGTCTGCGAATCACTAATATCTTCCGCTAGCATATATCATTCGCCGTTAGTCTTAATCATTCCGAGCGGATCGTTTGCGGCCACAGCAGAAGAAGCGATGTACAAGGGAACGTTAATTGATTGCATTACGATCGTACGATTGGGATATGTGGATGGAATGTTTCATATATTACAGACAATAGTGTTCAATTATTGCAGGATTACGAGGTTCCAACAGCAGCTAGATCGGCTAATATTGCACTGTAGCGTGATGAAAAAGCTGACGATGATGACGGTTTTCGGGCAAGACGGTTCCATTGCGGGATTCGGGGTTGGAGAGGTGGATCTGCGAAAAAACGAACATCAGGGAGTATCAATTCCGTTGGGTTTGGGTTAGTCCAAATGCAGTGCCACCGTTGAAAAACAGATTCTTGTACACCAATACGCACGCTGCCTCACACATTTTTTAGAAGTTTCAGAGAAATACGTGCGTACTCGTGCTATCTATGTTTCATCAAATTGGTTATCGTCGTCGCATTTTTAGCCCTATTAATTTCTTCGGCATTGGAGCGACGTACCGTTCTAGACAAAACCGTGAGTTGTCGAAAACCAGCGCGACAGCCAATTTCCTGGCGGTAAATGTCCTCCCACGTTCGATTGCCCTTTCTCCGACTATAATTTTTTAGATATACAGACAAGGCATGACTTTCTTTGCATAGAGCCTGGACTCGCACTTTCGCGACACCTCTGTTGTAAACTCCAAGTTCTTTGGCCGCAGACGCAGACAAATCGATAATTCGCTTGTGTTTGTAAGGTCCTCTATCGTCGACGAGCACGACAACGCTTTTGCCATTTTCTAGATTGGTAACTTTTACGATAGTCGGTAACGGCAGCGTTTTGTGGGCAGCAGTCATCGCGTACTGATTATACGCTTCGCCTTGGGCTTTGGCGTGTTTATGAAAATTAGGCCCGTACCAAGAGGCAAAACCAGTTTTGTCATAGTCGTAATATTTCTGAGGATGATACCAGACACCTTTTACGCAATACTTTCCAGACGAGCGAGACAACCCTTGGACATAATGTTGCCGCGTTGCGCATCCCGTGAGCAGATACGCTATGAGGGGGATGAAGATGCAGAGGCTCAGGAACTTAGCAAAAGCGCTTATCCATTTGCTATTTATTTTGTTTGTATAGAACGATTTTGCGCAATTTACAGCGCTGTTTTTTTTGTTGCGTCGGTTCATTTTATGCTGCGTGAGGAGGAGGCTTGAGGTCCTTGTAGCAAAAAACGCAGCTTAGTCTCAATAAAAAACGCTAGAGGGCTCCCGACTGACTCGCCGGGTGGATTTTTGTAGTTTTACAATGCTTTGAAGTTCAATAAAACCCGAAGCGTCAGTCGGGAGCCCTATATATAGCTCACACCGAAGGAACAGGCGTCGCAGAGGGGGAGGCTTTCTTCCTGATAATACGCCTCTTTTTTATGACCGAGTGAGCCCCATCCGAAGACACATTTTCTGCTGTTGGTTCGGCATCAACTTCCCCAGACCGGGCGTTTCTGACAGACGATCGTGGCGACGTAGACACTGAAGCGGCTTTGCGTTGAGTCGTGCGCTTTGTGGATTTTACCGGACGGAGAGGCGGTTGCGATCCCGACACATGAGAAATTGCATGGTCTTTTTCATGAGTGTCTGTTCTTGATATAGGATACTCGAATGCGCTATTTTCTACAGCAATGTCCATTTGTTCTCTAATAAACGAGGATTCTGGCACGAGCGAATTAAACGCGTTCTCGTCCACATTTGCAACCTCATGCAAGCAAACTTCATCATAGTCAGGGCGAGCGACATCGGCCGCGCGACTTTTTATTTCTTTAGGTTCCTTACTTTCTCGGGCTTCAATGCCATTGAGTTGTCGAATATAATGCTCGGCCTGCTGAAAACAACGTTCGGCCTCTGTGTAATTCTCTTGCGCTAAGGCCTCTTTTCCAAGAGAAACGAAGCGGCTATACGATGACTGGGCTCGCTGCTTTATTTGGTTTGCATTTTGGTGGGAGAACTTTTGCATGGGCCGTCCTCTCCCGTTCCCATGAGGATGTAGACCATTGTTTCCGCCGTTATATTTCATATGGCACCCCTTGTAAAAAACCGCAAACCAGTGCGGTCGACAAAACCACTGCAGGCGCATTCATCAAACTTTGATCTACTGCGAATCGCAGTCTTCTAACAAAGTGCCAATCACTTCACCTGTCAAGCATGTCCCGCACATGCCCGGTGTCGACGCGCTCTTTCGCTTATAGCGCGGTGCGCATCCACACACGGTTGGGCCGTTTCTTTCAAGGTTCGTTAGCTTGTCATTGTCGCGGCTGAAAAATGTTCATTTTTCAGGCTCTCGATTCTATCCTTTTTGCTCTCCATCGCAGCCGTGATTTGTTGCGCATAATGCGACCCCTTCAGCACAGCCAATCCAATAGGCAGCGGCTCTAGGTTAAGAGGCACTAAACTAAATCCAGGGTGCGTCGCCACAAAATGCTTGGCTGAGTCAGCGTCCATCACAAATGCGTGCCATTCTCCAGAGCGAAGATTCGAAGAAATATCTTCATATTTATGAATATCCACGCTACGCACATCAACGTTAGGAATCTCTAACCACGTTTGCTTAAGCAGCTTGTCTAACACAGAACCCAGGCAAACAGCGATTTTTTTCCCGGAGAGATTTTTAGGCTCGTCAAATCCCACGGCATCTCCGAACACAACTGCCGCAAATCCGCCCCTATGATACGTGATGAAATCGACAATACCTTTGCGGTCATCGGTGATGGAGATAGCGTCAATTGCAATGTCTGCTTGCCGAGACGCAACTTTGTCCATTAGGTCTTTGAAAGGAACACGCTCGACCTTTATTTCGCGTCCCATGGCCTCCGCTATTACACGAATTAAATCAATATCAAAACCAACCAAATCCCCATCTTTTTCGTAAGAGAATGGGGCATTTGTCCCTGTTGTCACGACTATTAAGGGCGGTTCCTTCCTCCCGCAACTCGAAAAAAACAGAAAAATCGCGCCGAAAAACGCCGTGAATAAAGAGCGGAACGAGTGTCTAATCATAAAAGGTCGCCTAAAAAGCATGCCACTGGTGAAATGATACACAAGCATACCAAGTATTGTCAAATCGGGTATGTACCATTACACAACCGAATACTTCCAGCTTGCAAAGACGCTCCTTTCAGCAAAAAAGGCGTCAGAAGCACGCAAACGCACTCCAGCAAGATTACGTATTCCAGGAAAATTGGATATTTTTTCTTAATATAAAAATTCCGGTTAGGTTAAACAGGACGAGGAGCCCCCCGGATATAAACATGATGGTCCTCGCAAAATTTTGGTCTAAAAAGGAAAAAGCAACGAATGCGGCAATTGAATAGGCTAAATAAATAGATGGACCTTTCGAAGATAATTTTTTCGCGCTTTTCATTGCTACTGCCTGAAAACCAAAGATCGTAGTTAGCCCCGCTAGTGCGAAAAACACAGCCATTAATGGTTTTATCCCTGGCACATACGGAGACAGTGCTGCAACGACAAAATCGAAGCCGTGCGTGTGACCTGCCGTCCACTGGTTCGTGCACAGAATAAGAAGCACCGAAAGAGTGCAAATTGTACAGTCGGTCAACAAGGCAAACATGGTCGTTCTCGCTTGCAAACTAGGATCAGATAGCTGCGTTTCGGATTGAATAACGGAGTCATATCCAATGCCAATATCTCCAGAATAAATAGCGTTAGATATGCCTTGTTGAATCGTGGTCATCAACGAACAACCAACAAAGCCTCCCACCGCCGCATGTCCTGAAAAAGCGGATCGCACGATATCAGAAAACAATGCGCCGAAATTAACATCGGATTGGCTGATGGCGTAGACACAAACCACCGTGTACAAAACAAGAAACATCGGCATTAAAACTGTGCAAACAGAAGACAGCCGCCTGACTCCTCCTACGGTGACATATGTGGTGAAGGCGAGGAGGCATGCGACAACGCAAATGCGGTTTAAGCCAAAGGTCTCAACAAACGCGTCCTCTACTACTTTAAATTGGTAAATCTCTGTCCCATAAATGCACATTAATACGCAAAAAAAGGCGGGAATCGCTTTCCCGTTGAAGGCGTGCGACAAATAATACATTGCGCCACCATCATAGCCGCCAGAGTTGTTCTTTACGCGGTACTTTATTCCTAGAAATATCTCAGCATACTTCACTAGCATGCCAACGAACACGGCTATCCACATCCACACCAATCCCCCAGGGCCGCCAACACACACGGCAGCGATTACGCCTCCAATGTTTCCTATGCCGACGGAACCTCCCATCGATGAGAAATATAAACGCAGCGGCTTTACGCCACCGTTCATTTTGTCTTCCTCGGATATTTTTCTTAGATATCGAAACGTTTCGCGGGGCCGAAATATTGTTCGGATCTGAAAGAATCTCGATTTAAAAGTAAGATACAGCCCGATTGCCAGTATGATGTATAGGTCAACGTACTCCCATAACGCATCGTTTGCGACCGTCACAAACTTTGCGCACGCGCGTAGTAAGTTCTCACCCATATCGCCACCCATTTACCCCTACTCCTTCCGGAAGAGTCTTTTCTGCTTACAACCTAGGCGTAAACGCGGCCCTACGCGCATATAGGGCTCCCATGTGAAATGTTGGGATTCGGCACTCGTTCGTCCTCACTGGCGCTTGGGTTTTGTTCCCTGCATTTCAAATGGGATGAGTCTATGACGACGCCCACCGAATTAACGCTTGGAGAATTGGAAGCGCTTTCGTGCTTTTGGCTGCCCGTATTTCTTGCGCTCGACTACGCGGCTGTCTCTTGTGAGGAAGCCACCGCTCTTCAATATCGCGCGCAATTCTGGTTCAAATCGGACTAAAGCTTTGCTTATCCCGTGTCGCACTGCCCCGGCTTGCCCAGATAATCCCCCGCCTGTTGCGGTGCACCAGACATCGTACTGACCCGTTCTGTGGGTGACGTTAAATGGCTGCTCGATCAACATCTGCAGCACGGGACGGGCAAAATAGCTCACGCTGTCACGACCATTCACAACAATCCGCCCAGTGCCAGGCCTCAGCCAAACTCTTGCAATTGCGTTCTTTCGCTTTCCAGTGGCGTATGACCGGCCCTTGCTGTCTAACTTTTGCACGTACTGACGCGACGAGGTGGACGAAACTTCCACTGCCGGAGTGGGGACGTCCTGAACTATATCTTTTAACGCATCAAGCCCAGCCATACTATCCTCTCTTTTTGTTTTTTGAATTTTTTGCAGCAAAATCTAACACAGCTGGCTGCTGAGCTGCATGAGGGTGATCGGGCCCTGCGTACACATGAAGCTTCCGCAGTACTTTGCGTCCAAGTGGCCCATCGGGGATCATACGCTCCACGGCCTTTCTTATCACTCGATCAGGAAAGCGTCCAGTTAGGACAGACCCTGCTGTCGCTTCTTTTAGTCCTCCGGGGTATCCCGAATGTCTGTAGTAGATTTTGTCGTGTAATTTGTTTCCAGACAGATACACCTTCTCGGCATTAATTATTACGACGTGGTCTCCGCAGTCATTATGGGGCGTGAACGTTGGTTTGTCCTTTCCGCGCAACATATTAGCCACGGTGCTAGCCAGCCGGCCCAGCACAATATCTTGTGCGTCGATCAAGAACCAGCCCCTTGCAGACTCCTCTACTTTGCAGGCCGGTGTATATGATTTTAGAGACATACGTCACTCTATCGCAATTTCCACGCCTGTAATTATGTGTTTTTTTCAGCGTTTACGCAATACTGAATTCAATTTTGTGTTAATCGCACCTTTCTATATGGTTCACGTACGTTGAATGGTTCACGTACGTTGAGACTATCCCACGCAATCCGCCTCAAGGGATGCGAGGTAGTGCGTTAGGCTATTTGAACCACGCAATGCTATACATATCCCACCTGACGCTCCGGTTTCATTGAAGGCTCAAACCCTCGTAAAATCAGAATTTGGCCCCTGTAACGTCAGTCGGGAACCGTATATAAACGTTTTTTTAATACCAATACCTTACGATTGTGTATAAGACAATTTGTCTTCAGGAATTGCACAATGTTCGGAGCGCGATTTACACGAGTATTACTTTGCCAAACGTTTTTGTGTGTTGCGGCGAACTTCTCAACAACAAATCTCGTCAGCGTACAGGCTCGTCTTGCAGAGTTGAAGACGCTCGCACAAACACACGCGAGTGCAGATGCATCGGTTGCAGAAAGGTTTCAAACGCTTATCAATATTTTTAGTGATGATGCCATCACAGCGTCAATCCAGCCATATAAGTTAGATGCCATAATGGCCCGACTGGGAGCTAGTGAATGTACGAATAATGATTTCTGCCTCACAGAGTTGTTGCAAACTACCCCCATTGCTCCGGTCATTGGGTTTCGCGGAAATCCAACTGGATACGCCAACATTCACAGCGTATTGAACCAAATCGCTAAGTACGTTATGGAAAGCGCGGTACAAAACACGATAGGCGCTCCATCAGATACAAGTATCATAAATGGAATATCTCTCTGGTCGCGTTTCAATTGGGTGCTAGAGCAAGTTCAAGGCGTGACAAACGCGGGTGAACAGGAGGCGTACCAAAAGGTACTAGGACTTAAAGATGATGATTCCTCCACTGATCCATACACGGTCAGTGCACTATGGAAGCTAATTCAGCGCTGCATCGAAGGAACTGTATGTTTGATAGATGCCGAGTTGATCAAGAACTTAATTGAGTCAAGGACAGAAAGCAATGTTACAGGTGGACTAGCTAAGCTGGACTTGGACCTTAATTCATTGTGTGATGCTTTTGATAAAGATAAAGACACGACAGTAATTCAGGCTGCTGCTGCCCAATTACTGACGACATCAACAGGATTATATCAAATGTTGGCAAATCGCGTTACGGACACGGTGACGATTGCGTCCCCTGATCCCTCTGTAAGCGCTCTTATTCCAGGTATTCTGTTAAGCCAAGCCACTGCGGCAATAGGACTTGTCCCGTCGGCTCCTGTGGAGTTAACGGAGATTGTTCGGCAATCGCTATACCAATGGCCACGATTAATGAGTGAATCGCTGGGAGGAAGCGACGCTATTCGAGCAATATATGTGGGCAACAATGTGCTTTCTGGGGTGACGTTGATCAATACATTGCACAACGTTCAACGTGCTGTTTACTTAGACCCAATTCTAAGAAAACTCGGCCGAAACCTTTCCGCGCCGTCAACAACGGTTCTTGGCAAAATAAAGGCCATTTGCGATTCGTCTGATGCTCTGCCCGGGGACTTTAAGGTAAATACGGTTATGCTTTTATACAAACTACTTGATACATACCCAGTGATCGGTGAATTAGAGCAATCTGCCTCAACCCCTTTTTATACGTACTTAAATGAAAAAGTCGGCAACATTTCTACTGGTTCCGGAACGTTGTTTGGAACATTGTCTGACTCTTCCACTTTTGCTGCAATAGTGGACGATATAAAGGTTACGCTAGACAGTATGGTCGCGAAACTTTACGCGTCAGGAGACGACACCAAGCAAACGGCAACAAGCACACTGTTGGCAAATTTTGAGTGGGTAAATTACCACACGCTTTTCGCTAGTTTGATAAATGGCAGTGAACCGGATAGCACACTTTTGTACAGAGAATTGTTTTCAACTCCGTTGACTTTCATGATGTCGGGAATTCCGTACATGACGGAAGTAAGCTCTTTAGTTGATCTAATGGGAGGAACCGCGGAAGAAAAAGCTGCTACATGGATGGCACTTGAGGGTCAGAGTACGCACGCGTCATTCAATTTTATGCGAAAGTTCATAGATAACAGTTCTTTGCTCTTTTTTGAAAAGCCAGCGCTCGTAACATTGATAGCTGATATTATAAAAGGATTGAGTAGTATTTCTGATTCGTTATACAACCAACTCACGGCGCCGCTGTATGCGGAGCTAGAGGCTTTTGCGCAAGATACTGATCCAGTTGAGGGATCACTGGTCTCGAAATTCTCAGGGGATTCTCCTGCCAAGGATATTGTGTACGAAATTGCGAGACTTATATCGACAAGCCGCACAAACCGTTATCCCATCGATTTTTCACGCATTTACTTCCTACTCAAACAAGTTAACGACGTTCCCACGGAAGAAGTTGCCAACTCTTTGGGCTATTCACAGAATGATCACCCGTTAGATGTTACAATTTACGGCAGATTGAACGGTGTGTTGTTCGAGTTTGGAGCGCAGCTTCTTTTGAATTTTATCGGGAGTCAATCTGACCCTTTGAATGCGCCATATCCGACTTATTTCTCTAGGCTGTGTGCAGCAGAACGGGTCAGCATAGCAAGTAATCCCGACCTGAAAGAGAAAATACAAGAAAATGCCGAGTCTATCCGAAGAAAGCTTTTTGATGTACTAACGGGAGCAATTTCGTACTACTACAAGCAATGCATTCCAGGCGCGACAGATTCAAAGTTTGCAAGCTTGGCTGCGAGCATTGCTGCACCGTACGAAGCGGGGTCTCTCATTCTTGCGACGCTCGATACAACAGTCGGAACCGTTGTTCCACGGGTCGCTTCTATGATAGAAAGCTTGACCGGAACGCCTCCAAGTCTTAGTTAAATTTAATTAGTTCACCCCAGTCGGGATTGGCGCAGCGCGGACAACTCCAAAACTTAATACAGGCTCGTTCCAGTACTGTTCAATCTCTTGTGGAAAATCAGGCGCAAGTGTCGGAAAGACCGGGAACGACAGAATCTTTCCACCCAATTGCGGATTTGTGGACTCCCCCAATATAGATATTGAGTTGTACATGACTGCGCTCTTCGTTTCTGATACAGGAACAACGAATTTCAAAACGATACAGTTCGGATTTAACATCGGCGAATAATCTCCACGAGGGGCCCTGTGTAGTCTAATTAACCTGAAGAGGCTCCATTTCCCGCTGTATGAGAACGTCGCCTTTGTTCCTGAAACAGTGAGGTCCTTCTGAGACGCGTCCGGCAGAGGGTGCTCTTTCATTCCAGGCACATCCGGCCACAAGAAAACCACTTCCGTTGGGCAACCATAGACCCACTTCGTTTGCTTAACTTTGTCCATATGTCCAACGGCTGCTTCATAGTTCGTTTTAATGCTCCACTCCGCGATGAAGTTGGTTCCAATCGACTTCTCTCGGTTAATATGAAATTCATTTGCGATTGTCACAGTCGGAAGCCCGCTTGAGCTTTCACCCAAATATTCCTTTAGCATTTCAGCAATGTTCTCAATTCTTCGAACAAACACGACAGCATCGCGCGCAACTCCCCCAAGCTGGTAAACCTGGTCAAGTATTGCCTCTGGTGAGCCGCCAAACTCATTAAACTTCAGCAAAAACTCTTTCAAGTCTTCTGGATCTACTTCGACAGCCTGAGACGGATCCGTGGAAACCGGCGAAAACGGGAACTTTCCCCTGAGGTTTTTGTTAAACATTTGCACAAGCGTTCGGTAATTATTGATGTTCTTCTGCCGTGTTAATACTTCCGCGCGTCCCAATAATCCCTTTTTTATGTACTGTATCGTTTCCAGGAAATAATCTCCCTGCTCTTCCTGCAAATCCTCCAATTTGATTTCCTGAAACACGTTTTCTATCGTGTAGCCTTTCAATGTTGTTGTAATAAATGTCTCAAGTGTTCCGATACTGCTTCCTGGTTGTTTGTTTTGATACGCCTCCCCCTGTTCGACTATGCGCTTCCATTTGGTTAGCATCGCTCTGTTCAGCGGATTTACAGTTAACATTATGTTGCTCGTTAACAGCTCGATAACAGGCTTAGCCAGCGTTATCGCTAAGTTAATTACGTGTTGTCCTTGAATATTCAAGAAGGCGTTCAAATCTTGGGAGTCTTTTACTCCATATGCCGGATACGCTGGACTTGACTTACCATCCCACCAACTAAAGGACGGGTCCCAGATGTGATATGGCCCAATTTTCTTCATTAAAGAATTTATAAATTCCAGCGTGCGATAGTTGGTAGCTAACAGCAAATCTCTCAAAGTCACGTAAAAGAAGCTCACAGATTCATAATTAAGAATTTCCAACAACTTTAAGAATTGTTGGCCAACAAGGCGAACGTTGGCTGTCTGTGCCCGAATCGTCTCCTCCATAGCTGGCCCGTCAAAACCAACGGGAGCCGGTATGAAATTTTGGGACTGAGAAATTAAGCTCATCACATTTTGCTGTAGCCCATCACGTGCAAGCAGGCGGAAACTTTCCTGCAGGACAACGGGGAAAGAGCCAACTTTCTGAGTGGCAAACTCCTCATATTGTCCACAAAGCTCACACGCAGCCTTCAAAAGCTTATCATCCCAGTATAAGAGCTGTCCTTCGGGAACGCGGTCCACGAATTGGTGCCCACTCGCCCTGCGCATATATGGTTCACTAAACAATACCTTCAGTGCTTTTCCCAACAGGATGATGCCGTGCGAACATGCGCGAGTCGACTCTTCTGGCTGTTCTCCGAACCGCACATCTGTCGTAAGCAGTTTGGTAAGCTCATGTAAGCTGCGTTTCAGATGAAATAGTCCCACAGCACAATTGTCGACAACTGCTTGAGATATTTCCGCGCCAAAAAAAGGGGAACGGTCAAGCGCGCACAAAAACGCTTCGAAATCTGGATGCGGATCAAATACGTCCTTGTCCATCCACGTCGGCGTAATATTTTCTGACCCAAGTGTTGTTGTATCTGATGATGATTTGTCCGCTGAATCGGCACTTTCTTGCTCAAATGTTGTAAGAACTATTCTTAGGTCTTTTTCCAGTTCCCTCAAATAGTTTAGGTCAGGCAGTGTATGCGAATCGATGTGGCGAAGTTGTCGAATTAGCCGATCTAATTGCCCAGGAAAACTCGCCGGGTTTGAGTAAATGAATATGGTGTTGAAGAAGTGTTGGAATAACAATGCAAATGTGTTTCGTGCGAGCCCTTTGTAGACGCCTAAATCGATTTCGGGAAAAGCAGATGTTCGGAGCTTGCCTTGCATTTGCCCATAGTGCTTCAGGAAGGAGGTTGGCAATGTCAAATTGAAGGCATAGTCCACTAGTTCAGAGAGTATTTTAGTCGAGGCCGAAAGCCGCAATTCATTGAACTTTTCAACATTTTCAGACAATTCGGTCAGGCTTTTCACGAATTCATTCATGACCTGAAATTCATTGCTCTTTGTTGGAATCGCAAGCTGTGCAAGCGACGTCGTTGGAGTAATGTTCGAAGGCTCCAAATGAAGCAACGCTCGAGCTTTCAATAAAAGGTTGATGTACAGCGCGCGCATAATTACGTTTTGATAGGCAATGTTTACGGATTTGTTGAGCTTTGAGCGCAATGGACTGAACCAAGAGGGAGGGACAAAAATTGAAAAAAAGTCTGCATTTGACAGTTTTTGCATGACAGCGGCCAGTTGGCGGACGGAATTTTCAAAATCTGCATTCTTTTTGGACAATTCGAGGATCGGAATTTGCTGAGTCTTAATCAAGAATCTGTACATGGAATCCACGGCTGGAGAAATTAGAGCACGGCTGTGTTGAAACGTTTTGTTTGCGGAATAAATGCCGTAAAAGCCGATGGCGGCGAATGAGGCTGCCGAAATTTTGGCAATTTTTATGTTTCTGTTCGCCGCAAAAAACTTGCTCTTTTGTGGAACGCAGACTGCCCGCTCAGGAATGATTTTGCTCGCAATCAAGTCTCCAAAAAAGAAGATCCGCTTATATTGATCAAGGTCCGATACCCTCTGTGTTTGTTCACGTGGCGACGCATCTGGGGGCGCTTCTGAATTGGCGCTAGGTTCGCCCGCGTTGCCGGCTGGACTTGGCGCATCTCGCAGCAAAGACTCATCGATAAATTCCGTTTGGTCAGCGTTCACATTGAGTTTGTCACTATCTCCACAAAAATATATTCCGCGCAGTAGGAGTGGGATCTTGTATTGCTCAACCTTGAATATTTGATTCATGTAAATAAGCAAATTATCGTGAATTTTCGCCAGCTCATGCGGAAAGACAAACAGGCTGTCGTGTGCATTCCCGCTGAGGTCTTCACAAAAGGCGTCCATGTTGATGTGTTCCGCCTTAGACGTCACGAAATCAATCGCTTCACTCACCCATTGCTGCGAAAACATAATTTCGGGTGCATACGGCGACGCCCAACCGAACATGTTTTGCTTCGTGTCAACAGGAATATGAGCACAGAACTCCTTGAAACCAGGAACCACGTCAGTTTTTGTGACTACGACATACACCGGAATCTTTAGACCGAGTTGGTCCTGAAACGCCGACAGTTTCTGCGCCATAAATTTGGCTCGGTCCAGGCACTGAAGCGCAGAAAGGCGGTTCTTGCCATACAAATCCTCAGCAGAAATTGTCAGCAAAATGCTATCTAGCGGCTTGGCAGAACGGTATCGCACCAGCAAGTTTTTTAACGCAGTCCAACCAACCTCGTCAGCATTAACTGTTTCGTTTTCCATGAACAGATTGCCGCCGACATCTAGGACGACGCCGTTTCGCATGAAAAACCAATTGCAATCAGCGTATTTCTTTTCTTTTTGAGCGATTTGCCAATCGGCTTCGATTGTGTGCACAGTCCGCATCAGCGTTGTTTTGCCAGAGCCGCGCCCACCGATAACGAGGATCCATGGATTTTTGTATTTGTAGTCGCTGCACTTTAGCGTGCGCTCTAAAAATTCGAGGCTATTAAGGAAGTCGAGGGATAGCCGCCCAATTTTAAAAATTCCTTTGCGACTCAAAAACTCCGAAATCCACCCCCCAACTGGCGGCAGCTTATGTGGAGATATTTCTTTTTTTGTGGCAACGTTTTGTTTGGGTGCCGACTCTTTTTTTATGACAATCAGGACGGTAAAGTACGCGCCAACAATGAATAGTATCCCCAGGATTAGGCAGATCCACGCCAAAGACGGAATGCCTGATAGCGTGTCCGTCAGCCACGAAAACAGCGGCTCGATGTATTTGGATACTTTAGAATATGCAGATTTGATCGCCCCTAACAAGGAGTGCTCGCACGTCCAAAACGGCTATGGTGAATTATAAACAATTTATGAATAAACCGTAAATACGCGCTGGCTCTTGTGTGTGCCTCCCATCGCCTCGGCCAACAAAGCCACTGCTTCATCAGCTTCACGCGTTCTGGCATTTATATCCTCAAGAGGCTGCCAAAGCATATCATCCATATCCGTATCAAAGTATGTCCTAATCAGCGATGTTGTCTCATTAAGTATAGCGTGTGTCTTTAGAATATTCGGATGGTCCACTATTAAACGAAGTTGCTGGCTTGCAACGCTGAAAGACTCAACAATCTGTGTAAGCCCTCGCGTAACGTTGTGGTGCTGACATGATTGGCACAGAGGTCCGTAAGTGCCCTCGTAGCGTTGCATAGATTGCAACAGCTCATTAAGTGACGAAGTGAGCTTGTGCATTGCAGAACGTACCCCAAGGATGACATTAGGGTTTTTGTCGCTCAACTGCGCGACAAAATGCGCCAGAGATGAGGTGAGCCTTTGGCTAAGAGTGTCATATAAGTCTTGGAGCGAGTCGCAATCATTCCTTGTTGACGCGGAAAGTTCATCCCAGCTTGGATATGCTTGAGCATGGAAATCCACTGACGTAATAGACTGCTCCAGTATCATGCTCAGCTGCTCGAATTCAGGAGTCGCATAAGAGAACAAGCAATGTATGGGTTGCTCCTTTGGGGCAATAAAGTCCATTTTAAACTGCACTTCGTTGATCTTTCGCGAAAACGCCCCCATGCAATCGCAAATTTGACGAATTAATTCGTAGCCCAGCGGAGTGCTGGCCAGGAGCGCGTTGAAATATTCAAGTTGCTTCCCTGCGCAGTACACACACTTCGCGTGTCCATCGCAGCAATTATGAGCCCAAAGATTTGGTAGCAAACGCGCATTGCGAAAAATCATCTTTTTTACAACATCTCCTACGGTTGACGTAATGTCGTGCACAAGTACGGGGCCACCACAAAATTCAACTCCCATTAACGACTTAAACGAAGGGATGTGGTCGTATAAAACGAACAAGTCCTCGTTAAATTCGTTAATAACTTTCGCTAAAAAGACTCTGACAGAGTCTGGGACCTTTTCATCAAGGGCGCCGCAAAGGGCGCTCCAAGAAACGGCCAATGCGCTCATGTTATCTGCGATGGCGAGGCTATCGTCATCTTCTCCCGAAGCGTCATCTGCGTCGCATGTTGCAAAGGGGCGAAGTGCATTTCGGATCTTTTCTACGGTGTCGTCCAGTTGTGCTAATACGGGATTTAGTGCGTAGCTTGGGCAGCGTCCGTTTCCAGAAATCTTTTCCAAGTCGAGAACTGTGTTAATCAAACACTTTGCGTAAGCCAGCATGTTGGTCCAAAATTTACTGTTACTAAAAACAATCTGGAAAATGTGGTCGCGGCACTCTTCATCTCCTCTGAAAAGTGCGTTAAATATCCCTTTCGCGATTTCTGGTTCTGGGAAAGAAGTATTGTAAACTGTCACGCCTATATTCCCCAGAAATATTGCGATATTTCCAAGGTTTCTGCGAATGTTGCGAATTGCAAGGTGGGTAATGCTAGAGCAACAAGCATCTGCATGAGCAGCTATTTGTTCAAAAATCGGCTGAAATTCATCGACCGGCACCACATCCTCAAATTCATCCGCGCGCATGTCGTTGCACATCAGGCAAAACACCGAATTGCCATCGACATAATTTGCATCCTTCCACGCAGATAGGTACTGGCGCAACTGTACTATTGCGCCTACAAAGCCGCGCACTTGAGCCGATAATGTGTCGTGGTACTGCAATGTGTGTACGCCACCCACCCAAACGTCGCGAAACCTTCCCCAACGAGCTAAAATTTGGCCGAAGGAATGCAGCACAGACCGCAGATTTTGCCGCCGGCTTTCACAATTTAAGTTGGCATCCACCGCATCTTTGTCGACAACGGTCACTCCAAGGATGTCGCGAGCAAACTGCAACAGGTTCAGCATTACGTTGTTCGTTGCGCGCATATGAGGAACGCATATGGTGGCCAGGCAGCTTTCATTTTGCGCATATCGAGATAATGCATCCGTCATTTCGCTGAGGTTCGACGACAAACTGCAAACGTATTGCGTAAAGTTTTGAAGAACTTGGCAAAATTCGCGCATGTGAGAGTTGGAAAAGCTGGCGTGGTCTGCCCAGAAATCCACCTCGAATGCCGGAAACGTCATCTGCTGAGCCGAAAACAACGACGTCGACGCAGAATGTGAATTTATCTGGCTTTCGAAGTACGACAAGATCGCGTCATGAAGCGGTTCAAACGCAGCAAGTCTGTTGGCGAATATTGCAGATTCATTCGCAAACTCAGCGCAACAGCTGATCGCTTGAACCTCCTCTATAACCACGTCCGCAGGCCGAAATAACGCTGCAAGAGCAGTAAGCTGCACACTTGGCCATTGCGCATGCCTTGGGCAGGTTCTGACTTTTGCGTCGTGCAGTGCGAAAATGGCATCTGACAATTCGTTTAACAACTGGAACATTGTCACGAATTCGGTTAACTGGCGGTTCAGGGCATACTTTGGGCGAAGCCTTACGCCATTTAAGTAATTGATCGCGCTATTTAATTCCGTGCATGTTGCAATAAGCTCGTTCATCATGTCTTCTTCCGACGCGCCAAATGGGGCTTCTGAAAGGTCGCTTAGTGCAGCGCCAAGATGGTGAGTTATGTAAAAATCTTGGCATTTCTGAGCAATTAAGTTTAGCGTCAGCGTCAGGTTTCTAAATATCGGAACAATCGTTTGCGTAATACATGCGTCCGCGTCCGAGTGAGCGGCGCTTGCCGTCAGCGTTGTAGAAATTTGTCGGATGTAGTCTATGACTTCAATTAACCCACTCGATCCACAAAGGTGCGCAAGCAATTCATGAACCTCACCTGTGTCAGAGAACATATCGATGTATTCAGGGTCAAAAACAATGCTTTTGATAAATGAAGTGCAGCGCTTGCCTTCGTGCAGCAGATGATGCCAAGCAAATTCGAATTCGGAGCAACACTTAGCTTGCAATTCAGAAATAATTCCAGTGATGTTCGATTGGACAGACCGCAACGTCCCACCTAGAACGGGAAATAAGTCGGCAGAATAGAGCGGCGACAGGGAGAACAGCGGAAATTGACGCGCGCTGTTTTCTAGTGTCCCAAGAGCCGCGGCCGGGAACGATTCGATCGAACTGTTTACTTCTTTCAAAAGTTCAATCAAATCGTGCGTGTACGTGATAACTTTGAGCTTTTTTGAAACGCTGAGCATTTTCGCGAACGACTCGTCAACCTTTGAAATGGCGGAAAAAAATGTTGCTATTTGCTCGTGAGAACTTATTCCACGCAGAGCTAATGTATTGTCTACAGCGCTGTACTTGATGCCAAGGTTTTCAATGAATTGTTTTACTACGCTATGCAATGTTGAGACGGAGGCAGCATCCAAGTTTTGTAAGCAACTCTCTAGCGGTTCATTATTCAGAACCGATAGTAAAAATGCTTTAAGGCTGATTAAGAAATTTCCAAACGTTTGCACTTGGTTTTTGAGAGCATCATTAACGACGAACTTAGCGTTCGAATCGTTTATAAACTCTGTGCACATCTGAATAATCTCCAGCGACTGCTGAGCAATTTTGCTGCCAATCACCTCAAATTCAGCTAAATATGTTTGGCAGGCAAAGGCATTCTTCAACGCCGTAAGCGCATCTTTAACTTTCTGAAATTCGTGCACAATTTGCGCACTGGAGTAATCACAATAGTAACAAGCAAATGCGCCATAAATGTGCGTAAGTTGGTCGATCAACGGAATGTTAATGATAGTGTCCAAAAACTCTGTAATTCTGGGGTTGTTTGCGTACGAAACCTGCCGTTGGCTCATTTTATAAACCAGCTGGTTTATATCCGCCGCAATTTGCGAAAAGAGTTTGCACGCCAAGTCTGTCAACTGAGGACCTGCCTGGTAAAACGTTGATGTTAGGCTGAGTGGCTCTCCTTCATCCGCAGTTGAGCAACCTAAAAATGCCGCTAAACGCACAAACTTGGAGTGAATATGCTGAACTGACGCGCTTACTCTGCTCAATGCCGCGAAATCACCGCACTGTCCGGTCGGAACGCTACTCATTGCTTCAACCAATGCGGCATAACTTTCTTGCAGTTCAGTCAAAAATGGAACGATCGAATAATCTCTGGAAAATTGAAAAATGGCGTCGTGACTGGTTATGCCTTTGATAATTCGTTGTATGTTTCGGACCACTTGGATCACATTCAGGGCTTCTGTGTTTTGGATTGAACTGCAATATCTCCGCAATATTCCACGAACGGATGCACCTGAGTCGTCTCCTATAACGTGAGTGAAATCCTCGAAATATTTAACGAATTGGCTCAAAGCCTGGCGTTCCCGAGTTAGTAGGCAACTTTGACATGACACATTCGTTGCAACGATATCAGCTACTTCAGCCAAGCGAGCATATATTGAAGAGGTAATTGAACTTAGAGAGTCGAGTTTCGAAAGCAGCTGGGGCCTATGTTGACGTGTGTTCGCGCGCAGCAAAATATCGCAGATACCCCGCCCGAGCTGCACACATTGCTGCATTGAGCTCTCACAATCTTCTAGCGCAATCGCTAGCATTTCGCATCCCGAAATAGTGCGGTCTGGCGTCATTCCGGCAACGGAGGAGAAGTCAAACTTTGCACCCAGGGTTTTTGCTAAAGTAACAACGGAATCTTCAATATCCAAAAGGTTCTCATTAAGTACCTGCAATAAAGGTTGCAATGGCCCAGTCGCACAAGCACCATCGAGGGCGTAGCCGCCTATTATCGAAGCCAAGCTCTGTTGCACAACCCCCAGTCTGGCGAGCAGTGTGTCAAAAAAACTGAGAAAGTTTTGTTCGTGTGACGCGTGCAAAGAAATCTGTTCAAGTTGGTTTAATGAATAAAGGACATGCTGAAAGCGCCGCAAAAAGTTAGCAGTCGTGACTACCTGATCGGCCGATAACACGCAACAACCAGGGTGCGTAATTACGTCGATTATATCGTCAAGTGCCGCAACAACTGGAGCAGTTGGCGTTGGCGGAGCGGTAGATAGCGTCGAACATGCGGAACATAGCGGGATGGGAAGCGATCCTTTGAATCTGTCGACCAGAAAAGAAATTGTTTCCCCTAGTGCCGTCAACATGTCTTTGCCATTGGCCAAAAAGGACAACAGCTCGACGTAATTAGCTCGCACCGGTGGCGATTGGCGAATTTTTGCCGCGAGAGGGGTCAAGGCTTCGGTCAATTCTTTATATTCTGTTGCCATTCCGGCAGCGTGCGTTGCGACCGTTTTGCTACAGAACTTCAAGTCCGATGGAATAGCTTCTAAAAAATCCGTTATTCCAAGTTCCCGCATAAACTGCATCAGCACGGATCTGTTTTCGTTTAATTGTGGAATCAGTGCCCTGAGGTGGAGGTCGATTTTTTGAAAATTGCACGAATCGTCTACAAGAGTGTCTTTGATGTTGATTATTTCCCTGAGGACGCGATTCACTTGGTCGCAATTTTGCAAAAGCAAACGAAGTTTATCCAAATTAGGAGGGGGAAGGTCTATTGCGTAATATTGAGACGTGGCATCGGTCAAGATTTTTAGCTGTTTAAGATATATGCGTATCAAGTAGAAGGATTCAGACGCATTTGAACAGCAGAACGATTTAATTGCTGCGCTTACATACCCCAGTGCAGTCTCAATTGCCTGAAGCTCTTCCACGAAAAATGGCGCGTGGGCAACATGGCAGTCAACTCCAACTTGAGACAAAAGAGCAACCTCTTGCACGATACTTTTAAACGCACCTAAAAAGGACTGAAATGAATCAAAATATTCATCGCTATAAAATGCTCGTCTCCGACCACTATAGCGGAGACTCGCTTCATCAATATTTCCCGCTAATTGAGCTAATGACGTCTTCATCAACTCCAAAACTTCATTTAATTGCCCACAAAAATCATCACTCGACTCTGGCGCTGCGATTTCAAACTCAAACGCGCTCCCTCCAAGTTTGCCGTACACGTCTAAGGATACGCTCAGCAAGTTTTGAAGCAGCGGGTCGATGCTATTCAATTTCGGAAGAAGACGCTGCATCAAGCATGTCGAATCGTCTTCTGTTCGCGGGCGCTTCATTTCCTTAACTTGCGCCAATATGCACGACAAGAGCTCCGTTCCTCTGTTAAAGTCCGCCACCAGACTATTTCCAGTGTCAGGTGAAACGCTGGATGTAGATATTGGGAGCCTTTGTATCACTTGGGAGAGCCTTTGTGTATTTTCTCCTATCTTCAAAAAGACAGATGCCGGATCTCTGCAGCAACGCGGTGTTGCAAGTTGCTGAGCCGCAAAGTTGTCGAGGGAATTAGCCAAAGCAAGAACGCCATCATGAATGGTCGACCAGGCCGTGGCGTGATCACAGGTGGCGCAAAGCGTTGATAATAGCGGAATTTTTGAGCCGAATTGGCCTATAAACGTCTTCAACTCAGGAGTAAACGACGTAATGGCGTTTAGTAGTACTTCGTCCACTGCGTAACTTGAGTCGTTAAATTTTCGATGGAGGGTTGGGAACAACGCATTGATGCCTGTGACAACCTGAGCAATCCCATTCATGAAAAACGCGATGGCCTCACAACCCCTGTTTGTGTACGTCACGCTGAAATCCGGCGCGAAATTCGGCAGGTTCAACGACTGCACAAGCAATTCGAGCGAATCTGCCATGCTTTTGAAATTGGTGTCTGTTTGAGATAAATAGCTGATCAAGCGCGCGTTATGGCAGAACTGGTCCGGCTTAGTTGAATCAATGTTTCCTTCGACGAACAGCGACGTAATAAATTGGTTTAGTCCCGAGAAAACTTGTATCCATGTGGTGTGTTTGTTGGGCTGATACATTTCGTCGGCGTCAACAAGCGTTTTTAGTAAGCGCAGTGTTTTAAAGCCGCTGTTGTGTATTCCCTGCATTTCCGAAAATATTTTAGAGCAGCATAATTGAGTGTTAATTGTTGGGAAAGAGCAAAGGATTGTGCCAATCTTCTGAAAAAATGTGCCCAAATTTATCAGTTCATGAGAGCAAACTGTGTTTCCGTGTTGAGCAATGACGTTTCGCAATGATGTTTCGCTTGAACCAGAGCACGCTTCTCCCAAGGCCAATATGCTCGATTCAAGCACCGTTAGCGCGGTTCCGATGTGTTGCTCGTACGCGTGTTTGCTAAACGCCGCAAAGATTTGCGTGATGCCTTCTATCGTCCCGCCAATGTTGTCCTCGATTCTTGCCAAAACGTCCGGAATATCCGCAAAGGTGTAATGAACACTGCTGGCAAGAATTTCTGTACCCGATGGGCCGCCCCAAAATGTGTTGTACAAGTTTTCTATGTAATCAAAGCATTGCTTGAGTTGAGTCTGTATGCCGCGCGTTTCTGCGATAAGTTGCCTGTTCATGATGCAATTGTGCGGGAGAGCGGCGATGTTTCCGACGGCTTGCGATATGGCATTAATTGCGCTTGTTATGCCATTGATTGGCGCCAGGACTTCATCGTAATGCTCTTCGGCGTATGCTTTCGTTAGCGAAAAATCTTTGCAATCAATTTTCCGTACCTGCGCATTTATCGCACTCGTAATGTTTTCCAGCCGCGCAAGTGAATCGGCATATTCTGCGGCGCAAACTTTATGCTCGAAGCTGAATCCTGCGAAGGCGGATGCTGCAGTGTCTAACACGCGCTTTGTCGCATTGTTTATTTCTGTCGTTGGGAAGTTACAAATGGACGTGCTCAAAATCGCAAGTGTTGATTGCAGAGGAGAAATGTCGCAATTGCACAACATGTCATTCAATTCATAGTTATTAAGATTAACGACGTCGTCCAAAATCGAGCAAAGGCTAGCAGGAATGGCAGATATATCTTGTGCAATTTCGTTCAATAGCCGAGGGACATCGTCTATTTTCGCCTCGTCGACTACGAGCCAATCGAACAGCGCAACTTGTGATTCGGTCTTCTTCGCGATAAGAAGCTGGTAATCTTTATGTAAAAAGTTCGTGAGATTCTTGAGACATTGGAGCAACGGTGCAGACTTGTCATTAAATTCTTCCGTTATGCTAATGCTGCCTTCGCTCGCTGCCAGCGCTTGCAAACTCGTGCAGATCACGCTTAGGTTTGCTAAGTGTGTGTTAAAAAGGGAGTCGAGTAGGGAATTAACTTCTGAAACATGCTCATTGCTAAAGTAATCTTTTGCTTTTTTGAAGTCATCAACAACACGGCGGAGCGTTGATGTTGTCAGGTGGAATTGTTCGATATTTAATAAATATTGTTTTTCTGCACCAAACGTTCGCAAACCGAGTAAAATCGTGACTAACAGGCCAAGAAGCATGCCGTTGACCGCGCTTAAGACCTTTCGTTTGAATAAGTAACGAATAGTCACGCGAACCCTGCTGATTACTTCTTGTATTAATATGATAAACGTTTAGTCTTAATATAAAGTAAAAGTTCGGCCGTCTCCCCGTTGCAATAGCTTTGCAAAAAAAGGGAATTTTGTGATTACATGGATAGCACTGTGAAAAATATTTTTGTTTTCAATATAAAATTAACTATTCATGGGTTGACTCGTTAACTATTTACCAAGTATCTTTGATATTGAAGTGTGCGATGGACAAAATCGTTCGCGCGCTGACCTCAGCCCCAGAATGAGGGTGGGTGGGGGATAGGGACGGCGTCCCCTCGAGAAAGGGTTAACAATTCGTTAATGCTCGCTTTTTAGGCGATTTCACCGAAAATCAAAGTCGCCCTGCTTCCATATAGGGGTGACCTCATGAAAAAAATGTAGTAAAACCTGGGTTCCTGGAAAGGTTGGGTTTACACTCGAGACATTTTTCCAATTTTATGCCAGCATTTTCAGCTCAGTTTCAACTACGAGGCAAAAAACACAAGCTTACCCAGCGCTCAAAACCCGAGATTTTGCTGCATTTTTTTCATGAGGTCGCCTGCTTCCATATAGGGCTTTTGACTGACTCGCCGTGTGGATTTTTGTAGTTTTACAATGCTTTGAAGTTCAATAAAACCCGAAGAGTCAGATGGAATATGCATATAAAAGAACAAAAACAGCTCGAACGATCGATCCACACAAAAATAAACGGTTTTTCAGTGCACGATCCTGCTTTCAAAAATACGCGCGGTTTAACGCTAGGCAATCATGGAGTTGCAGCAATGGGGTCTTGTCACCTAGCTAAACATAACCCTGACGTTTGCAGTCCCTGACGGCAATGGAGCTTGATACGATACACTCACTCCTTCAACCTGAATTTCTTCTCCTGCAATTTCTGGTTCTCTGCGTCTTTTTCGAACCGTTTCAAATTCATCTTCAGAGGTCACCACTTCGTTAGAAGGCGCTATTTCATGACGCTCAGCCTCAGAAGTTACTACCTCATTAGAAGGAAATATGGGGGGACGCTCAGTTTCAGTGGTCTCCAGTTCGCTAGAAGGAGCTACCTCAGGAGGCTCAGTTCCTAATAAATGCGCTTCGACCTCTTTTTCAAGATCTATTCTGGGGACACTCTCTCCAACGCTTGATGGGACCAACAACCTTCGTGATGCAAATTCTCTATTGGCTTGTGGCGATGCTGGTCCTCGGTTTGTATTTGGGCTTGCTGTGTTCGTTGTTTGGCCAGCCCCTCTAGCTATACCAAATCTTCCCACTGAAGACGCACCGCCATTTTGTGCGCCGCTATCCTGCGGCAATTGTGTTCCAGCTGGGTTTGTTGTGCTCGCTGCTGTGCTTCCTGACCTTCCCTGGCTTGATTCATTCGGAGTAATTGGTGTCAATCCTTCAACGCCTTGCTTCCCTTGTCTAGGAGTTCTTGGACTAACGTAGTCTGGCACTCTGAAAAGGCGCGTTCCAGGTTTAAACGTAACTCCTTCTTGGGGGGTTGGCTTTTGCAGAGAATAGATAGACGGCACACCACCTGCGGATAGCGAAACACCCCATAAACTTTCAGAGGAAGCGGAAATGGAGCTCGCCGTAGAAAGAATAGGAACACTTTTTATCGTTGTAATGGGGCTATTTGTTCCAATCAGGCTCGCGGGAAGTACAATGTCACTACTTAAAAATGTACGCCTTTTTTTCAAAAGACTTCTCCATGTAGATGCAAACTCATGAAATGGAACGCTTTCCACAGACAGCGTGGGAAGAAGCACTTTGACCTGCGCTAACAAATGCTGAAACATTTCATCAACTTTTTCGGTCAACTGCACATCAGATAAAACTGTGCGAAGGTCTCCAAACTCTGTAATAAACTTGTTCAAGAGGCGCTCGATTATCACTTCGTCAGATGGATTTTTTTCGCCACTCAAATCGCGGTTGATTTCGGCCGCAAGCTCGTTCATGCGTTCTATTGTCAGTTTGCCCACGGAATCACGCAAACGTTCTAATCGTTCTTCTTTCTGTTTTGCGGCAATAGCGTCAACCAGAGAAGGCGATTCTTCCAGCGTCAGGGCTGACGCGGATTCGGAAAATTTTTTTGTTAGGTCCCCGGACAGCGCAAGATGTGAATGATCTTCTGGTGTGGCGATGTCAGCACGAGTGGCGGTTGGTGGCACATCAGTAAGCTCTTTACTAGCGTCAATAAGCCTTTTTCTATTAGCCTCAAAATCATCAGTAAATTTGCGTGACTTTTCTTTGAGCTCGTCAAGCATTGATAGTACGGAATGGGTTGTTTTTTTGAGCTCTTCTGGACGCCTTCCGAAATCTGCTGCGTAGCAGAATTTTGCTAGCCCTAGCAAGAGCATAATGCCAAGAATCTGAAATTTTTGTGTGCGTAACGGCATGCCATTATTGTGCTCTGATGTTTTCTAAATAGTAGGTTAAAAGCAGTTAAATTTGCGTGAACGCGCCGTTACCCCCGTGTGACGTGATGATCTTCCCAAACGCTCGTATATCAAGGTTTTGTCTAGCTGTTAAAGGATCTTTTCTTTCCCAATTAGTAATTAATTATTGATACAATGGCGCATATGGCGTTGTTCGGTGATGAGGCGTTGTGTTCTGGTTATCCTTGCACAGGCGCGCGGGTGAATAATAACGGGAGCTTTATTTAGACGTGGATGTCTTGGCGTGGTACAATACATACGAAAAGAGAAAACAATAAGTCAATGGGAACCTCCTGACAAGTTGTAACGGCGATTAGTTGACGGGCTAGGAGTGGTTGGCAACGGGAGCGCAATGGGTCATAGCAAGCCATGATAGAGGCAATATGGGCAACATTAAGGAGGGCAGAAAACCTCCCTCGCAATCTGATCAGAAAACGGCTCCAGGTGGCGGTGCTGCGTTCTTTCGTGCGTTGCTGAGTTTATTGCCGTTTTGTATGCTTTTGGGCGCTCAAGGTGCGCATGCTAGCGGAGCGATGCCTCCTGCAAGTGCGATATTTCCGTTTGGTGGCGTGTTAATTTCGATTGCAGTCGGTCCACTATTGTTTCCCGCAATTTGGCATAAATACGACAACGCAATTCTCGCCGCATGGACAGTGCTCTCAAGTTTTTTGTGCTTCCATGTCATGGGAAAAGACCCTACGGGGCACTTAATCGCTGGTATTTTGCTGAAGGAATACATCCCGCTGATTGTGTTGATCGGGACCCTGTACATCATAAGCAGTGGAATCGGAATTCGCGTAAATAGGCCTGGAACAACTGGCGTCAACGTTGCAATTTTTGCAACGGGAGAGCTTCTTTCTAATTTTATCGGGACGACAGGAACGTCGATGTTGCTGTTGCGTCCATTGCTGGACATTAACAAGTCAAGAAAGTATAAGATTCACACGCTGATCTTTTTCATTTTCTTGGTATCAAATGTCGGAGGGTGCTTGCTCCCATTTGGGGACCCGCCGCTTTTTCTTGGATACTTGAAAGGCGTGAGCTTTTTTTGGACAGCAAAACACATGTTTCCATTGTTTATCGTGATGTCCGCGATTTTAATCCTCATATACGTTGTAATCGACATATTCTTACGCCGGCGCGAAAATACAGCGGGAGCCCCCTCCTCGCCTGTTCTGTCAGCAGCAAACAGCATGTTCAAGCCTTGTAACACAGCGTGTTCCGCACCAGTACAAATTACTGGATATTTCAACATTGCTTTGATGGTACTTGCGGCCGTTCTTGTTGCTGGAGCTGGGATGTTGCCGAAAAATCCGGCGTTTTCTGTGTTTGGCGCATCTGTTCACTATAAAGGGCTATTTCGTGATATTGGACTGGGCCTAATATCCGCGGCTTCAATTTGTTACAACAAACGAACTTTTAGTCGAAAAAAAGGTCATTCGCACGACGTGTCCTGGGCGCCAATTACCGAAGTCGCAAGATATTTTGCTGCAATATTTATTACGATGGCTCCAGTTGCAGCCATGTTAAAAGAAGGGCACGAGCTTTTCGCACCAATTTGCAACATATTGAGAAGCACAGCGCATGCTCCATTTTGGTATTTCTGGTTCGTCAGCCCTTTTTCCGCATTTTTGGATAATGCGCCTACGTACTTAGTGTTTTTTAAAATGGCTGGGGGTGACGCCTTATCTTTGATGGTGGAACATGCGCGCATATTAACAGCAATCTCTGCCGGCTCCGTGTTTATGGGAGCAATGACATACATCGGGAACGCTCCAAATTTTATGGTAAAGTCCATTGCAAAGGAACACGGCGTGCATATGCCTTCGTTCTTAGGTTACATGGGATGGTCTGCGGCAATATTGCTTCCCGTTGTATTGCTCGCGTCGTATCTGTTTTTGTACTAGGGGAAGGCAAGGATCGTTCAACTTGCAAAGATTCGACGTTCACACAGCTACTCTCGCGTCTACACTAGAAATAGCTGGGCCGGTTTTGCGCGTCATAAAGGCCGCAGGGCAAGAAGGGCGTCTTGTTGGTGGCTGTGTCCGTGATGCGTTGCTTGGGCACAAAATAGCCGACATTGATATCGCGATAGATGCGGTGCCAGAAGAAACGATCGACATATTCAACTCCGCTGGAATTAAGGTCGTTCCAACCGGCTTAAAACACGGGACAGTTACAGTCGTACAAGGTGGCACACCATTTGAAATTACGTCGCTACGCCAAGATGTCGCCACTGATGGGCGTCATGCAGTAGTGAGTTTCACAAAAGACTGGAAGGCCGATGCCGCCCGGCGCGACTTCACAATAAACGCGCTATACGCCGACGACCGCGGGTACATCTACGACTACTTCGGCGGCCAGTCCGACCTCGTGCAGGGGATTGTGCGCTTTATTGGAGACCCGCACACCCGCATTCGTGAAGATCACCTGCGCATTTTGAGATATTTCCGGTTCGCTTTGCGCTTTTCTCGAACGAACGAAAACGGTTCTTTAGAACTCGACGCTCCGTCTTTGCAGGCGGTAAACGAGCGTGTCGCTTTGCTCGATAGCTTATCGAAAGAACGAGTGCAATCTGAACTTTTGAAAATTTTAGAAGATCCATATCCTCTTAAAATTTTGCGTTTTATGCCGGATGTTTTTTACATCCTGTTTAAAGTTGCGCCAGATTTTGAGCTTCTCGGAAACATTTTGTCGCGGCCAGACTCTTTGGCGACCAGGAGATCTCAGTGTGCTTCGTTGCGAAACCTCTTCGCCATATACCCGCGAAACGTGGGCGTAATTAAACACAACTTAAAGCTATCTCGTGAACAATGTGGTTTCATCAGCGCATTGCATCAGATTCAAGACGTTGCCTACTCGCCGGCTAATTTGCTGGCGATTCGAATCAAACATGGCGACGACATTGCTCGAGGATGGGCAGATGTTAGGACAGCCATTGGGGACGCACTTCCGCTCAATGCTTTCGACTCAGCGGCCCCACAATTTCCGTTGTTAGGGCGTGACCTAATTAGCGCAGGGCTTGAGTCCCCAGGACCGAACATTAAGAAGTTGCTACAAGCATGCGAAGATTGGTGGTGTGAATCCGACGGGAGCCCAACGCGCGAAGATTGCTTGGAATGGTGCACGACGCACCGGCATATAGGGCTCCCGACTGACTCTCCGGGTGGATTTTTATAGTTTTACAATGTGTTGAACTTCAATAAAACCCGAAGAGTCAGATGGGATATGTATACTCATCCCATTTGAAATGCAGGGAACAAACCCAAGCGCCAGTAAGGACGAACGACTGCCGAATCCCAACATTTCACATGGGATCCCTGTATAAATACGCCAAAGGCACGACGAACGCTTGCTTTTGTGGCAAAGGAGGTGACGCTATGAGTGGTGATCGGAAAAATATTTTTATTTTTAAGGATTTCTTAAGTGTTCATGGGTTGACTTGTTAAGTATTTCCCAGATATTTTTAATATTGAGGTGTGCGGTGGCCAAAACCGCTTGCGCGCTGACCTCAGCCCCAGAATGAGGGTGGGTGGGGGTTTGTGGATGGCCGCCCCAGAGAAAAGGTTAAAAATTCGTTAACGCCCGCTTTTTAGGCGGATTTCGACAAAAAGCAGTATATCCCCTATATACGGGTCCCAGCTGAAACGTTGGGATTTGACAGTCGTTCATCCTTGCTGGGTTCTGGATTTTCCGGACTGAGTTTCAGCTGGGATGAATCTATAGCCCTCCCGACTGACTCGCCGGGTAGATTTTGTAGCTTTACAATGCTTTGAGCTTCAATAAAATCCGAAGAGTCAGGTGGGGTATGTATAGACTCATCCCAGCTGAAATGCAGGGAACAAAACCCCAGCGCCAGTAAGGACGAACGAGTGCCGAATCCAAACATTTCACATGGGAGCCCTATCTACTTGCAAGCCAACTTCTCGCTACGAAGTGGCTTTTGGCTGCCAAGTTCGGTCACTTTATTTTTAATTGCAATCGGAATACGATTTATTCATAAAAAGGCGTTTGTAAGAGTCGTACATGCGAGTAGTCTCAAAGTTGCGTTACGCAATTGTTGCAGCAGTAGTAACTGGGTGCGTTCAGGATGCGAATAAAGACCCTGTACCAAGTAAGCCAGTAGGGGGGAAGCAGGAGATTAGTGTTGTTCCATCACAAAAAACGGCCTCGTCTAGCAAAGCAAGGTCAGACAAAACGGGAGAATCCCCACAAAAGGTTTTGAAGGAGGCGCTCGAGGCTCAGAGCAACGATCCGGAAGCTCTAATTGGGTTCGCTGAAGCCTACTACAATGGCGATGGCGTTCCGCGCAACATTGCGAAGAGCATACAATATTTCCTAAAAGCGGCGGAACTCGGCAGTGGATATGCGTGCCGGCGTATGGGAATGGAGTACAGCGACTTTGCGTTCGAAGACCCGACGCCGCGTGATGATGCAAAGGCGCGTAAGTGGTTTGAGAGGGGGGACGAACTGGGTGACTCTGAGTCTACGTACTACTTATCAGAGTTTGTTTTCCAAGGACGCGGTGGTCCGAAAGATGAAAAGCGCGCAACCGCATTGCTCATAAAGGCAGGAAAATTAGGTTCTCAGAGGGCCGCTCACAGGGCTTTGAAACTTGAGCACAAGCACACAATTTCTTTGTCTCAAGACGATAAGCGCGACTTTTTTGTCCTAGACCGCCAGTTGAAAATGAATAAAGTCGCTTTAAGTTAGGCAACTTGTGTTACTTGCCCTAAGCAAAATTAATGTTCAGTGACCTCGCGTGCGCCATCGGCTGTGTTTTTCTCAGCCTTGTTGTCATGGGGGTCACAGTAAACATGAAGCCTTAATATATGGCTCCCGACTGGCTTGCCGGGTGGATTTTTGTAGTTTTACAATGCTTTGAGCTTCAATAAAACCCGAAGAGTCAGATGGGATATGTATACATGTATAGCAACAACGTCGCAATTGCCGATATGACAATTGCTGGTGCGAAGGGGCATGCCCGTTTACGCAAGACCGCGCAAGTGACGCCTCCAAGCACGCCGCATAACACGAAAAAGGTGCCTAGAATTGTTACAGGAACGTACAATCCTGTGGCCAAAAATAGCAACAGGTCTCCGACTCCAATAACGCGCTTCCAACAGCGATTTATCAGCTCTAGCACGCCCACGCCCATTCCAATTGGGATAAGCGACATTGGTATATAGGATTGTTTAACGCACCATATCGCACCAATTGTTGCGAGCAATACCAATAAATACGCAGGGATTTGAGATGTTCTCGCATCTGAATAGGCGATTGCTAACCCCGCTCCTACCGCGCTTCCCAACAAAACAGCGTCTCCTAGCGTTAACCCATCAAACATGCGCGTCGCCTCTATTCAGGCGAAGAAGGTGCGATAGCAATATCATCCTTCGATGAAAAATTCATAGCACCTTCAGTGGGGCGCGGTAGGCTAGGCGGCCAGGTAACAGGACCACTAAAGCTAGAGGATTTGCATGGAACGAGGGCGCACAACGTTTTTTGAGAAATATATTCACAACTTTTATTTTGCGTCCCATAAAACGGATGCTCTGCGAGTTTTGGGAGGCTTTCTTTCTCCTTTCGGGCATAATGCAGCTGAATTTTTGCCACAAATGCTTGGGGATCCATCATCATGGCGTCTATTTTGTTTAGTATTAGTTCTGTCAAAAGCCACCCTAATTGCCCACGACAACACTCAAGTGTACGATTTTCTAGGCATAGTAGGCGGCACAATGCCGACAACGGCTCAGCCTCGTTTGAGGATTCGCTGACGAGACTGGACAGTCGATCATCAAGTTCTACGCCTAGTCGACGACCTACAGTATTCAAACGTTTAACGATTTTTTCTGCACGTGCCTTTGGTTTTACACGTATAATCAAATCTTCTAATTGTTGCGCGTGACTCAATGTATGCAATAAAAAATCCACAAAAAGATCAAATAATTTGTAAGATGCTCCATTTAACTCGAAATCTAACCCACCAATTCGTTGCATCCGGAATAAAATACACAATATAAGTGCTTGTTCGTTTATCGAAAAATTGTGATTTAATTGTGTTAGAGTCGCGATTACCGATTCAAATAAATCACGCGCTTCTAATCGGAATACTTCGCGTATGCTAGACACGTTTCCTTGAAATGATGACAGCATGTATAAAAGTATTGCCTCAGAATCACATCCGTACTGGTGTAATATTGATGCGGCTAAATTGACGGCTCCTGAATTTTGTAAATTACGTCCTTGGTTTATAAACAACTCTACGAACTCAGAAACATGATCCTGCGCGGAATCATTCCAGTAACGTAATAGTCGGTCAACATTCCATGGCTCAAGCGGAATGGCAGCCGCATCTCTTGGATAGCCTAATAGGTGCCAACGAATCGCGTCATTTATCTGACCGGTATTACCCAGTCGATCGAATATTGCCAGCTCCAGAGAACCATTCAACAAAAATTGTACATTTGCCGAAGGTGCCATGAGGGCGACAGTGATTGCGATGTCGCTCCTTGAAAATCCTTCTTCTTCAGACACTAACGCAAATGCACGTATAACGAGTTCGGCTAGTGCTTGGAACTCTGATGCTCCGGTTAAAGCACGCCGAAGAGAATCTTCACGCAATTGCGGAATTTCACACGGTTGTTGCATACGTCTTTGTAACGATTCGCAAAAGGGCGGAATACAACTGTATGGAGGACAGAACTTAAAGAATATACGCGCAGATGAAGACATCAAGAGTTCAGCTGCCGTGGGTTGTTCGCTCTGGATTGCTTTCTTTATTCCAATGAGCGACTCGCGAAAAGCTTGTTCGTCCCAGGGAGGTGCAGAGTAGTCCATTCCTTTGTAAAACAGTACACCTGCTAGAAACATAAGGTCCAAGTCACTTAAGCAACCTCCGTTTGGCGATCCACAGTTGGGAATTAGACCTACCCCAAAGAATGCTGCAAATGCACGGACAATGAACTCTATCAACGTATTTTCTACGTCTAACTGGCGGCGAAGATATTCATAGGCACTAAGCGTTAGCAGGGTCCATCCCCCTCTGTCTTGCAACATTTCAGGCAAAATTAGCCCAAGTGTGACTGCGAAAAAACGATTTTGCCATTCGGTTTCATGCGTTACGTTTTGCGCGTTTATTGAGTACAAAACGACGAGAGGTTTGTCGGGGGCAAATAATATTTGGCGGAACCGTGTTAACCACGGGTTATTCGGGTCAGAGTTGGGCACGAGCACCACAGGATCGAATGAGGAGGAGTTCAGCTCATGAAATGCGGAGATTCCAACAAAAAGGACCGCGGGTACGAGTGTTTTTATGGGGTTCATGTATTTCAACGTCTAATCCACGCTTGCCGAAAGGGCTTTCTTTGCAACGTCCTTCGTGTATGCTACACAACAGCTCAAGGATTTTGCAATCCAGGGCGGCTTGGACATTCGCGTCGTACTGCGGGTCTATACGGGTCCCTACTGAAACGTTGGGATTTAACAGTCGTTCATCCCCACTGGATTCTGGATTTTCCGGACTGAGTTTCAGCTGGGATGAGTATGTAGCCCTCCCGACTGACTTGCCGGGTGGATTTTTATAGTTTTACAATGTGTTGAACTTCAATAAAACCCGAAGAGTCAGATGGGATGTGTATATACATCCCATCTGAAATGCAGATAACAAAACCCACGCGCCAGTGAGGACGAACGACTGTGACACATCCCAGCTGAAGCTCCGTTCAGCCGGGAACCCTGTGGTAATCCCAACATTTCACATGGGAGCCCTATAGTCACTGTAACACGATCTCTACGGTGTAAAGTTCATTGTCGTCCTTATCATTTTCAGACAAAACCACGGGTTGTTGACTCTTATTTCGAACAACTACCTTCGCAGAGTCTGCTAAACGTGTTTGAATTCCAAAGGCTTGGGTCCTTGTTAAAAACGCTTTTGCAGAACGTTCCCCCTCTCCCAGCCGCAACACAAATGATTCATCAACCGAATGAATAGAATATATCCCGCCAAGCTTTGATGATGGAGGGGCGTCGGAAGGGAGAAGCTCTGCCGCTGCCAATTTGCTCCACACGGTTTCGGGGTTGCTTAGAATTTTGTCATCGTACGTGCTTGAATAAAGCATTACGAGAGTTTGAATATTTGAAAATCCATCGGCAACAGATTTAATTCGGACTTGTGTAAGAAGCTCGCGGCCCTTAAATATTGAACCAAGCATTACGCCAACGATAACAAGAACAATTGATATTTCAATCAATGAAAAACCATCAAACTTCCGAAACAACATCTTGCTTAATCGAGCGCGAGCGGAATAAGCCCAAGGAACGACTGTCCGACGCAGCCAACCAGAATAGCTTTCCGCCCTCGATTTTTTCATATGAGCGATTAGAAATGCCCCACTTCTCAGAATTATATGAAAAATAAGTTAATTTTATTTTAAAACACGCGCCACCGGAATCGGATACACTATTGCCAAGCCTTTTGACTCCAGTTCCCGGCGCCCTGAGACGCGAAACAGGAAGCATCAAGTCCGCTAACCCGGAATCGAAACATTTTCTGTCCCATTCAAAACTCCATCAAGGCGCACCGTAGATATTTTTGTACATAGGCCGCTCTCGTCGTTTGTTTCTAGCAGCGCCCCACACAGAGTCGCAGGTCCTGTAGACGGTCCATGTTTGTCTTGCATTGGAATTTTTTTCAAATATCGCGGGATTATGGTCAACGTCGAAAAACCAATCACAGAGGCGTAATCTCCACACATTCCAACATCGGTAATGAACGCTGTCCCGTTTGGAAGGATACGTTCATCTGCTGTCGGAACATGTGTATGGGTGCCAATCACAGCACTTACAAGTCCGTCTAAGTAGTACGCAAGAGCGGCTTTTTCTGCGCTTGCTTCAGCATGAAAATCCACAACTATAGCTTTTATATGATTTGCTCCGAGTTGGTACGATTTTAGCAGTTGGCGAATGATAGGAAACGCATTATCTAGCTGCGGATTCATAAACACCTGACCCATGGCGTTTATCACTAATACACTTCCGTTTTGCGATTTATGGACAAAAAAGCCGTGTCCAGGAACAGAATCCGCAAAGTTTATTGGACGAACGATGCGCGGCTCTTTTTCTATGTATGAGAACAATTCTCTGCAATCCCAAACGTGATTCCCTGTGGTTATCACATCCACGCCCGCGCTAAAAAGTTCGCCGCTTGTTTTTTCAGATAGACCGAAGCCATGCTGTGCGTTTTCACCATTTGCAATAACGCAATCAATGTTCCACTGAGTTTTCAAAGAAGATATATACTTTTTCAAAACAGCACGCCCAGCGCGTGCCACTACATCACCGCAAAAAAGGATCTTCATTGCCGGTGTCCTCTTTTAATAGCGCACTGAGCCTTTGCTTTGCGTCCTACATTAGCTGCTTTTGTTGGTGGAACCCGTTCTTTTTCTGCTGAAGGAAGTTGAGTCGTCTTTGGAACTTCATTTCTTAGACGAGATACCGTCTCTATAAGCTTGTTATAGATCATACTCACGATTTTTCGAAGAGCCGGATCTCTCAGCGTTACTATGCTACTACAAAACACAATAGCCTGTAGAATGTCAGGTTGAAAGTGTTTGGAGGCCTGCTTTTGGATCAAAAAAGCGCCGATGCTGTTCCACAGTCGGGGTTCTGTAGGAGGTCGATTTTTTATTATATCACCTACGGATAGCACCCATTCAAGTTGTTCTAATTTAATGTTCGATATGTTGTCTAGTGCAGATAACTGCAATTTTCCGAGCTTTTCGAACTCAGCTGCATGGTTACGCCCCCAGACATCTCGTGTTAATGCTTGCAAAGTCAGAAGGACGCGAATAGCTGCATTCCTAACATTTTGATCTGGAGATTGAAGCCACGAACCCACAAAGTTTAATGCGTCTATGTACAATTCGGGAAGCTGCTTTACTTCACCGTTAGATAGAATCCCCTTTAATACGGTCACTATGTATGCATCCTGCGAATCATTGGATATTTGTATGTTATTAATGCACCATCCCAAGGATTCTAGTTGCTTTGACACAGCCTCTGACATACCTTCAAATGATTCGTACATATTCCTGGCGAGTTCTTCCCCTCTAGCCACTATCGCTGCGCTAGAGGTGGCTTGAGTGGCTGGAACAGTGCCAGGATCTGCCCTCAAGATTACACTGCTTCCTACAAAAGCGAGAAGCGACGCGCCCAAGATGCTAATATTTGCAAATTCGTTCATTTATCTGCTCTATTTAAAGTGTTCCAGCTACTACCCCCTGCCTTCGTAGGTGGCTGCACGAACAATCGGACGCGGTGGTCCAACTGTCTCCCTCAGCGATTTTATCACAATCGTTATTTGATACGTATTAGGCCGAACTTTAGCACAAGAGTCTTATAAAACCATTAAAACCATAATTTTTCCCCGAAGGGTTAGGTGGGTGCCTGGTAGGACGCACACTCAAACATTACCAACAATAAAAAAAACACGACCACAGGCGCGATTACGCGTGTAAAAAGATATCGGCACTGGTCCATACTCAACGATGGGATATTGGCAAATAAAAGGAATAACGAAACCGTGATTGCGGCAATTTTTGCGAGAAAGAGGCTGTATTGAGGCACGTTCGAGCCGAATATGCTGACGTTCGCTCCTGTAACAGAAATAAAAAATGCGATCGAAAACATTACGTTCAGCATGCCACTGATTTGCCAAATTTTGCCCGCGTCCAGTTCCGCAGGTGTAGTTGGTCCCCGAAATAGGCCGATCCCGTTGTGAATTATGGTTGCGCCCATGGCAACTGCAGCAGCAAGTGTTCTTAAAACGAAATTCGAAGTCGTGCTGAGTGAAACAACTGTCAAAAGCAACGGTACGTATAAACATTGGCTAATCAGGTGAGTTAATGTTTGGTGTTTAAGCCAAACAAACGATATTTCGCGCGATTTTTTGACATAGTCCAAAATTTTTACTAAGTACTCTCCCTGAAATATAAAAAAGATCGCCAATGCGCGACGTTGAGAGTGAACGGGAATTAGCAGCCATGGCGACAGTGCCGCAACAAATCGCAAAAACGAGATATGAGCGCGATACGGGATGCTCGAAGAAGGAGAGCTCACGGGCGGATGCCGCAATGTTGGCGAGATCTGTTTACAACTTTTTGGCAATCGCAAAAACAGTTGGCGGAATGATATTAGTCCTCCTAAATAATCATTTCCCGCCTGCTTAATCGCGACCAAAACGATTGCGCCACAGACTAATATGAACAAATTGAATAAGAAATATGGAGCTCCCACGTACTTTCTCCGCTGCATTCGCTAAAAAAAACTACCACAAACGGTTCTTTGTTGCGTTGCATAAATGTTTCGTGTGAGCGCACGTCCGTAAACAAAGGATTGTGAGGCGTTTTTCAGAACTTGACTTTACGCATTTAAACCTGCCAATATTTTGTGCGGTTGTTCGCAGAAGGGAATTATGGTGCTTGCTCAAACAAACGATAATAATTTTCGCGCGGACGTTTTGGATTCTGAAGGAGTCGTGCTCGTAGATTTTTACGCTACGTGGTGCGGGCCCTGTCGCATGTTGCTTCCGGTACTTGAAGGATTGGCGGAGGAGAGTCCTGACGTAAAGTTTTTTACTGTAAATGTAGATGAATCCGTAGAATTATACACTGCGTATGATGTTCGTAACCTTCCTACCTTGTTGATATTTAAAAACGGGAAAGTAGTCGCACGCAATGTTGGTGCTGCGACAAAATTTGACGTAGACGACTTGATTCAATCCGCCAAAGATGCTGTTACAGAGTAGCCAAACTGCTGCAGGTTGTGCTTTTGTTCCGCCTACAGGTTTGTCGTTTTTATACATATCCCACCTGACGCTCCGGTTTCATTGAAGGCAGTGCCTACGCATGAAAAAAATTCGGTTTTTTAAACAACAACGAGGCGGAGTGGGTGAATATTCAGAACGTATTTATTTGCTAGTTACACAACGAGTTCTCTTCATCTGCGTGATGGCACCGCATTCGGCGCCATAATGGGAAGATACGACTTCTATAGGGCTTCCAACTGACTCGCCGGGGAACAAGTCCTGATGTTACAAGGCTTTGAGCGCTCAATAAAACCCGGAGCGTCAGTCGGGAGCCCTATAAATACGCGAAAGGCACGACGAACGCTTGCTTTTGGGGCAAAGGGCTGACGCTATGAGTGGTGATCGGAAAAATATTTTTATTATTAAGGAACGCTTAAGTGTTTATAGGTTGACTTGTTAAGTATTTGCCGGATATTTTTAATATTGAAGTGTGCGGTGGGCAAAACCGCTTGCGCGCTGACCTCAGCCCCAGAATGAGGGTGGGTGGGGGTTTGTGGATGGCAGCACCAGAGAAAAGTTAAAAATCCGTTAATGCCCGCTTTTTAGGCGGATTTCGAGTAAAAGCAGTATATCGGGCTCCCGACTGACTCGCCGGGTGGATTTTTATAGTTTTACAGTGAGTTGAACTTTAATGAAACCGGAGCGTCAGGCGGGATATGTATATACCCACCTGGACTGACAATTTGGGTAAATCTGCATAATGTGTTAATACTCTACCCATGAAACGTGATTTTCTCACAGATGCGGACCGCCTAGAGTTAAGGGCAAGGCACCGCAA
>JAIRNK010000036.1 GCA_031258095.1 Holosporales bacterium | reverse complement strand
AAATAGGAGGAATTGTTCTCTGTACGATCAAAAATATTCACAATTTTTCACAGACGTTGCCACATTTGGTCTTCTCTTTTAGCATTTCAACTCGCCTTCGTTAGCATTCAACAGGGCCCGTAACACTCGCCCTCATCAAGCCTTGAAATACATTTCCCCAATGGCGTTTATTAAGGCTGTTCTTGGGGCCGAGAAGTGTCTCAAATGATGTGAACCATTACAAGGTGTTGAGGTTTTTATGGATGATGTCCATCGTTTCTTGTACAGTCTGGTATACGCAGTGCAATACGGGCCCGGTCGCAAATGAGTAAGCCAACGAAAACTCAGAAGGCAACGTCTATAAGAGGGGGGGGAGTAAGAAGGGGGAGAGTACTGTTACAATGGTCCAGCCTGATCGCAAGCATTGCATCTCATGCGCTGGTCATTGCAATTGGAGTGCTATTGACGTCTTGTGCAGATAGCAAACTTATTCGCAATATCGACGACAACGTAACCGTGAGCTCGAAAGAGACAGCCGAATCCCTATACGAGAAAGCCGCTGTTCATATGTACATGACTAACTTTAAGTTAGCCGCCAATGGCTTTGCCTTTGTACAAGAGCAATTCCCATATTCGAAGTGGGCGCTTCAAGCGCAAATAATGGAGGGCTTCTGCCGCTATCAGGCTCATCAATACGAAGACGCAATAGACCTATTCACCATATTCTCAAAATTGCACCCAAGACACGAAGACGCCCCTTACGCGCTTTATATGATTGGGTTATGTAATTACGAGCGAACCTCAATCGTCGAGCGTGATCAAAAAGATGCGCATGAAGCCCTAAAGGCATTTCGGAAGTTGCGTAAATTATTCCCCGCATCCGACTACGCAAAGGACGCAAAGTTTAAAATTGACTTTATCCTTAACCATTTAGCTGCACAGGAGATGTCAATTGGCAGGTTCTATCAACTGCAGGGAGCTCTGATTGCGGCAATTGGGCGCTTCCGCAACGTGATTGTTATGTACCCGAACACTGAACAGCGTCCGGAAGCGCTTCTTCGTTTGGCTGAGTGCTACGCGACGTTAAATATGACCGACGAGTTTTTGTCTACATACGAAATATTGCGGGTAAACCACGCAGATTCTGTGTGGTTTAAGTGCGCGACTCAGATAGATCAACGAATTCGCAATAACGCGCTTGGTTTATCTTCGAAAGGGAAAAAGAAGGGCCGACGCAAGGTTGAGCCGCGACCTGGGGACGAGGCCTCGAAGCCCGAAGATGTCGTTGGCAAAAAATTGAAAGAGCATAGAAATAAGAAGGAACATGTAGTTAAACGATTGAAGAAGGACGATGCGCTCTTGAAGAATGAACATATGCCGGACTCATGGCAGGAGCTGCAGAAAGTAAACCCCATGCGTAGTGAACTGCTCTTGCCTCGGTATTTTGAGCCAAAGGATGATCCACGCAAAGAAAACCCATCTCCAAAAACAGCAGAAACAAAATGACGTGGCTCAGTCGGCTAAAAAGCGGACTAAGAAAGTCCAGCCAGCTGATTGAAAATGGGCTTCGGGGAGCCTTTTCAAACGGAGATTGTGGCGTTTCGGTCGATGATGTCTTTGAAAGTTTGATTCTCAGCGACATGGGGGTCGAGGCTTCGGAAGAAATATGCAGAGACATAAAAAAGCAAAAGTTTGAGAATGTTGAACAATTGCAGCGTATTGTATCAACGTCGATTGAGCAGCGCCTGCTTCACGCGTCACACCCCCTCGACGTCCCTCGCGGGAACACCCACGTAATTCTTATGGCGGGCGTCAATGGCAGTGGCAAGACAACGTCAATAGCGAAGCTGACGAAACAGTGCCTAGACAAGGGGCTAACCGTCGAATGGGCTGCATGCGACACGTTTCGGGCTGGAGCTGTAGAACAGCTATGCGATTGGGGAGAACGGCTTGGCGTAAACGTCTATACCACGTATGTTGGGCAGGGAGCAAAAGCCAGTCCCAGCGCGCTTGCATATAGTGCAGTCGAGCATGCAAAAGAAAAGGGCACAAACGTATTGTTCGTTGACACAGCGGGAAGGCTGCAGAACAACGTGCCGTTAATGCAAGAACTGGGCAAGATTGCGGCTACGTTGAAGAAGGTTGAGCCAGACGCACCGCATCAAACCCTGCTCGTAATTGATGGAACCGTGGGGCAAAACGCGTTTGTGCAGTTGGAACTTTTTAAGAAGGTTGTCCACATAACAGGATTGGTCGTTACAAAGTTGGATGGGACTTCAAAGGCTGGTTTTTTGGTCGGAATGTGTTCGAAAAGCCAAACGCCTGTGGTGGCTGTGGGGGTTGGAGAACAGATCGAAGACATGAACGCATTTGATGTACACGCTTTTGCCGAGGGCCTTGTTGGGTTAGGATAACGTGGAGTGCGAGCGTTTTACCCCCGCGAGGATGCTGCTGCGTTGATTGAAAAGCTCAAAAAAACGGACGATAACGTTCACAATAACAAAAATAGGAGAATGATATGGCAAAAGACAGCAAGGTTTATGACAGGTTCATTAACAATTTAATAAATGATAATGTTTCGGTCGTTATTTTTTTAATAAACGGTGTGAAACTCCAGGGAATAATTTCTGATTTTGATGACGTCTCAATTATACTGACTCGTGAACAGAACGTGCAACTACTTTACAGGCAGGCGATTTCGACAATTGTTCCGCAGAGTAAAAACGACTAAAATCACAGGACTAATTTCACAGTTAAGTCCCGTCTGAAAATGCCAGCCAGCTGAAACAATTCGTTGAAACCTTAGTGGTGGAGCCGAGGGGAATCGAACCCCTGACCTCCACAATGCCATTGTGGCGCTCTACCAATTGAGCTACGACCCCTTTGCCTATACTGGCGCCCCCACAGCCTCCGATATCCGGGCCACACCGGCCAGAATCCGGACACGACGGGCACGACAAAATCTGCAGAACCAGACATTCGTTCTGTCCATTCTCAGCACACCGGTAACGATCCAACAATGTCGGAATAAAGTCAACTGTACTGAACGTCGCAAAAGCCACACTATACATATCCCACCTGACGCTTCGGGTTTTATTGAACTTCAAAGCATTGTAAAACTACAAAAATCCACCCGGCGAGTCAGTCGGGAGCCCTATAGAGGATGCCTTGCATAAATCAAACCGAGACAACGGCCTCGGTCGAAAATGTTGAAGAGTTGCTACCAATAGCCGGTAATTTTCCACCAAAGACCACCCACAAAGTACCAGATACAAAAATAGAGTCCTCCTGAAATGCCTCCCACTTTCCACCACAGCTTTTGATCAACGTATCCTGTGTTTAAAACAAGGGGGCAAGAAGACGATGCGTATGGCGTAACGTACCCACAATACGCCGTTATAAACGCTAACAGCATGCAACCCAGCTTTGCCGGAACGCCACGGTCAATCAGGAGCTGAGCAAACGCCGGAAACATTGCGCAGGCATGCATAATATTCCCTGGTAGAACATATCTCGCACAATAATAAATCGCCGCAACAATAAATAACACAACTTGCCAGCTATACCCCTGCAGCAGAGCGTTTAGCGCACCTGAGTAGTGTTGGATCAAACCATATTCGGTTAATTTGTCCCCCAACAATATGAAAATCGCTAACCAAAGTACGATATTCCAAATATCTCTCGCGCCGCAAACGTCATCAAACGACAAAACATCTGTGAGGAGCAGGACGCAAACGCCCCCTAACGCCACAACAACCGTTGGAATGCCGAATTTGCTGCCTACTATCCAAAACAACAGCATCCCGGTAAAAACGCACACGGTTATAATTTCCTTTGCGTCCATCGCTGGCATTTCCTTCAGGCGTCGCTTGGCTAGATCCGCAGCTTGTGGGATTTTTTTCAGCTCTGGGGGGGCCAATGCGTACATTAGTAAAGGAAGGATTAGTAGACACAGGCCCCCAGGCAAACACGCCATAAAGAACCACTCGCCCCATGATATACTAACGCCCAATGGAACCATCATTTTTGCGACGACAGGGTTGCTACCGATGGCGGTCAAAAACAGAGCGCTGGCCAATTGATTCGCTTGCATGTTGCACAGGTTAAGAAACTTTCCAATGCGATTTTCTGTATTGTCTGTTGGAAAACTTCCTAGCGATTCGCTTACTGAAACAGCTAATGGAATGGATATGCAAGCTGCACGGGCTGTATTGGTTGGTATTAATGGAGCAAGAGTAACTTCACTTAAGACCAAACCGTACGCTAGGCTAAGTGAATTGTTTCCTGTTTTCCGAAGAAAAAAGCATGCAAGCCTTTGCCCTAGGTTAGTTTTAACGAAAGACTTTGCTGCAATTGAAGAAAAAGCAATCAACCAAAGTACTGGTTCTCCAAAACAACGAAAGCCCTCGCTAGGATCTACTAAGCCGAATGCAATTGCCACAAATAAACCTGACAAAGCTAAGACTATGGTGGGGTACGGTTTCAGTAAAAGACCAAATATAAGCGAGATAAAAATCCCTAGGGTGGGGTACGCCTTAGGAGCAACTCCGTCTGGCGTAGGAATGACAGAAAAAGCTAGCCCGACAAGAATCATTACACAGACGGCTAATACTCTACGGAGAGACGTGTTTTCGCGTAAATAATCAAACATGAACCGCCGTACCATAACTGCCATTTACTGAGCATTATACACCCCACGCGAAAATTCTGGTAACGCTTAGCATTTCGATATTTTTGATCGCATTCTGAATCGCAATTTTTGGGACAGCGCGCCTGTCGCGGCTACCGGTGCCGATTTTGCCGTGATATAGGGTTCCCGACTGACTCGCCGGGTGGATTTTTATAGGTTTACAATGCGTTGAACTTCAATAAAACCCGAAGAGTCAGATGGGATATGTATATATATCCCACTTGAAGTTCAGGGCCTCTTGATAGTTCAATTTCACTCCCGCATCTATCCTTCAGGCACGTCCGCATAAATGCTAGTTCAGAGCGTACGATGTCAGAATGTGCAAGGTAACGAGCAATAAGGCACACTACCCCCAGTGTTAATCGCTGGGGGGGCCGCACACAACTCTAT
>JAIRNK010000052.1 GCA_031258095.1 Holosporales bacterium | reverse complement strand
AGTGGAAACTTGAACGATGCTACCTGATGAAATACGCACAATTTATAGCTTTTTTTAAGATAACGACTGATCGCATTCTACAATTTTTGTCGGGGGGGAAGGTGCGTTGGGTGTTGAGGCGTTTGAAGAACGGATTTGGCTTCGCCTAGAGAAAAAGGTCAAAAACGAGAGATGGTGGAGCTCACGCCCCAGCCTGCACCAGCGCTTAGGCAACAGGTCTAAGGCAGAAACGGACATTTCTAAATTGCACAAGAGGACATTATTAAATCGCGCTGACAGTTGTTTGGCACAAATTTTTCATGCGTAGGCCCTGTCTACGCCACATAAACGACTTGATTTTTTTTACAATTTTTCATTTACTGATGGTGTCTGCGGCCACACACGACAGTGCGAATGAGCATATCATCACCATCGCAGCATTCTTCTCAAAAGAAAACTCCACCTGATAGTCCAAAACTCGCGCCGATTCCGCGGATGGTGTGGTTGATTGGGATAATCATGTTTTGCGCCAATCTTGCGAGCGTCATTGTATATACGTATGGCGGAGTGTATTTCAAAAAAATGGGCTTTGCATCTCGCCACGTTGGACTAATCGAAGGGCTAGCCGAAGGGACGTCGCACATAATGAAGCTCGCCTCTGGCGTCCTCAGTGATGCATACCGACGCAGAAAAGTTCTAATGATGGTTGGCTATGGCACCATAGTAATGGCCCGCTATTTAATGGCCCTGTGGTCTACTTTCGCCTTTCCCGTAATTTTGGCCCGCATGTTGGATCGCATTGGGAACGGCATCCAGGCCGCGCCTCGAAGTGCTTTAGTGGGCGACATCTCTCCCCCGAAGCGAATTGGCGCTTGCTACGGCCTGAAGAGAAGCTTGGCTACGATGGGGTCATTCGCCGGCGCAGCGGTCGCATTGTTAATAATGTACACAACGAACAACAACTATCGAGTCCTGTTCGCCTTTCCAATCATCCCCGTGACTATTGGGTTTGTGTTGCTTTTAATCCGAGTAAAAGAACCTCATCAAATAAAACATGCTGCGGTTTTGTCCGGAATACCAAGTTATGCACCTAAATATCGGCCGAAATTCAGCCGAGCAAACATCAAGCTGTTGGGCGGAACTTTTTGGAAATTGATGACCGTCAACTTTATCTTCTTGCTGGCTAGGATGGGAGAAACATTCTTAGTTATGTATGGGAGGTTTTCGTTTCACATTGATGAGAGTTTCTTGCCGACAATAATGATGGTGTTCAACGCCTCGTGGTCCCTGGCGTCGTATCCAGTTGGATTTATCGCCGACAAAATGAACCGGTACTGGTTGTTGTGTTTAGGAATGGGGACCTTAATCCTTGCGAACTTTGTTTTGTGTACGGCGGGTGGTTTAGTCGCTTTTTACTTTGGGATAATGCTTTGGGGCATACAATATGGAACGACTCAAAATATTTTCTTGTCACTGATCAACGAAATCGTTCCCGAAAACCTAAGAGGAACAGGAATTGGCGTATATTGGATCACATGTGCAATCGCGACGGTAACCTGCGACTATTTTGTGGGGCTACTCGTTGATGTTTGCGGAACGATGCGTGCAGCATTCGTCATGACGGGGTGCGTATCTGTGCTAGGGCTGATGAGCCTGATCGTCATCATGGGCTATAAGATTCGGACGTCTCCCAGCGGGCACTAACATAAAATTAAGCTGGTCAACGACTCCCTGCAGCACATACGCTGCAGACGTTCGGTCGATGCATTTCGCGCGTTTGGCCCGGGTCAGGTCGGCTTGGATCATTGCCTTTTCGACAGCGGCGCTTGACAAACGTTCATCAGCAAGAAATATTGCAGGAGTCACCACTTCGGACAACGCTTCGGCAAATGCCAACGCTTTGTCATATTGTACCCCGCAAGACCCGTTCATGTTAAGAGGTACACCAAAGCTGATTGCAATCGGATGCTCTCGTTCAACTACAGCGGCAACGTCTTGAACTGTCTCATTGAACAATTGCTCTTTAGATTTAGCTGCACGAACGACTTGCCCATTCTGTGAGGCAATGACGCGTCGCTCTTTTTTCATTTGTTTGAACAGGACCGTTGTCAGTGGCGATGCGATGATCCCAGACCGGTCCGACACGGCGATCCCGATGCGTTTCTCCCCCCAATCAATCCCAATTAATCTTCTCTCACGCGGATTTTTCTGCCAAATGTGAAGCAATTCCTCGATGCATATGAACATCGCTCTAGGTTTTGCCGCAAAGGCGTTTCGCAAATTCTAGAGCCTTGTCTATAAAGCCGAACCGCTCAACATCATTCCAAAGCGCTACGAACATTATCAACGCAACGAGCCCGAGCCCAACTGTGTAGCCAGCATTGATCGCCGCAGCTGATAGTGGGCGCCGGATAATGAGCTCAATCGTGTTCAAAAATATGCTTCCACCATCAAGAACAGGAATCGGCAGCATGTTAAAAAACGCTAAGCTCAGCGATAACACGGCGGTGTACGACAATAACGGGACAATCCCTTGCTGCCATGACTTATTCAAATCCTTGCCGATCGAGAACACGCTGCCAAATTTAATTCCATCCTTCTTCTTAATGACCGTTTTTAGGAGTCCTGTCGCAATCGATTTCATATATACGCCGCAATATTCAACTGCGTACAACATAGCCTTTGCAACGGAAACTTGCTCAAATACCATTTCTCCCGCCAGTGCTACGCCGAGAATATGTAGTGCCACTTTTTTGCCGTCTTTTGCTATTTCGTACAGAGCTACTGGTGAGATGTGCTCCTCCGCGCCACGCATAAAACGGATTTCTGTGTCTGTCCCGGCTGCATATTTTAAGCATTTCTGCATCTCCGACAATTTTGAAACTGACTTCCCAGCTATTCCGGTTATTATGTCCCCAGGCTGAAGGCCACATTTTTCGGCGACGGATCCGACGTTCACTGATTGCACACTAGTGCGGATATAGGGGATTCCTTTCCATGCACCAAATTCCGCGAGAACTAAGATCGAAAACAACAAGTTAAACAGGGGGCCACCAAATGAAACCATAATTCGTTGTAGAGGCGTTTTTGACAGCAATGTCTTGTTGTGATCTTCTGCGTTGACATCATCGAGATTCTGTTTAACGCTTGTTGCATCCGCGTCGCCCAGCATCATCACATACCCGCCAACCGGAATCGCGCTAATCCTCCAACGAGTGCCGTGTTTGTCTGTGAAACCGCAAAGCTCTGGGCCATAGCCGATAGAAAATGTGGACACTTGTACGCCGTTATACCTGGCAATCAAAAAATGACCCATCTCGTGCACGAACACGATTATCAGCAACACGACGAGAAATGGAGCAACACTCGCGCCGAAATCCAAGATCTTTTCTCCAAAAAACATGCTGTTCGCTACCTTTGTCTTCAAGTTTCGGAAAGCTGCTCCGAAATGTTCTCTACATTATGATAAAATACCCGAAATAAGCGGCATGTGCCTAGTCTGACAAGTCACCTGCGTCGCTGGGAACCCGACTCACTGCAACAACTTTTTCTCCGTCTCCAACTTTAAAAATGATTACTCCCTGCGCCATGCGTCTTGTTATGCGAATGTCTTTCACAGGGCAGCGAATTAGTTGACCCAAGTTCGTCACCAACATCACATCATCGTCCTCTTTGACGGGGAACGACGACACGACATCACCGTTGCGCGCGTTCATTGTTATGTTCGAAACGCCTTTGGTTCCACGATTGGTCGTACGGTACGCATACGCCGACGTCCTTTTGCCAAAACCATTTTCGGTGACTGTCAGAACAAATTGCTCGTTTGCCGCAAGCTCTCGGTAGCGCGCATCAGAAATTGAGACATCTTCAGTCGTTTCTGACGAGAACAAATCCGGATCTGCGTCGGGGTTTCCTTCGTCCTTCAGCTTTGACGAAAGCTTATAGTACGCGTCGCGTTCCTCTGAAGAAATGCTATTTGAGCTTATAATGCTGATATTTGTGACCGCATCCCCTTCATCCAGCCGAATTGCTCGGACCCCATTCGACTCCCGCCCGGCAAAGATGCGCACGCTGGATACAGGGAAACGGTTCGCCATACCCTTTGTTGTAGAGATGAATACGTCGTCAGTTTCATGCGCGAGAACAACGCCAATTAGCAATTCGTTCTCGTCTAAATTCATCGCCCTCTTTCCGTTGCTTGCGATCCTGGCAAAGTCTGAAATTTTGTTGCGGCGAATGTTTCCCAGCGACGTTGCAAACATCAAATACTTATCTTCGTGGTTTTCGTTATCAGGGAGGATCAACACTGTCGAAATCTTTTCGTTTTCTCCCATGGTAAACAGGTTTACCATTGCTCTTCCCTTAGACTGTGGCGTGCCCAATGGGAGCTGGTATACCTTTAGTGAGTAAACTCTACCTAAGGTCGAAAAGAACAGAATGTCATCATGAGTGCTTGCAACAATGACATCGTTAACGACATCTTCGCTCTTGGTCGTCATGCCCGAGCGCCCACGTCCGCCCCTTTTCTGAGAGCGGTAGGTGTCGAGCGGGACGCGCTTTATAAATCCTTCGAGGCTGACCGTCACGACCATTCCTTCGCGTTGAATGAGATCTTCATCTTCACATGCCGCACTTGATTCTTCGATAACTGTTTTGCGAGGCGTTGCATATTTCTTCTTAAGGTCAAGCAGGTCGGCCTTCATCAGTTCTAGGATTTTTTGCCTAGACTGTAACAACTCGAGTAGGTGCTGAATCGTCGCCGCAAGCTCAGACAACTCATCATGAATCTTCTTTTGTTCAAGCCCTGTTAACCTATGCAAGCGCAAGTCTAAAATGGCGTCCGCTTGAGTAATGCTCAACGAATATGTATCTTGTTCGCGGTCCTCAACGTCTTCGACCAGTTCCAGCAAAGGTACGATGTCGTCTGCTTTCCACTTGCGCTCCAATAACTGGCTTTTGGCAGTGGCCCGGTCCGGAGCGTTTCGAATCAGCGAGATAACCTCGTCCAAGTTTGCCAACGCAACGGCAAATCCAACCAAGACGTGAACTCGCTCCCTCGCATTCGTCCACTCAAACCTCGTCCGGCGCCTGACAACGTCTTCCCTGAACATCAAAAAGGCGCTGAGAATGCTCTTTAAGGACAACTGCTCTGGGCGCCCATACACCAGCGCCAACATATTGAAGTTGATATTTGTTTGTACGGAAGAAAACCGATACAGCTGGTTTAACACGACGTCCGCAACTGCGTCTTTTCTAAGCTCAATGACCACGCGCACGCCGTCTTTGTCCGACTCATCGCGAATGTTGCTTATGTCGGTGATGATCTTTTCTTTGACGAGGTCCGCGATCCGTTCAATCATGCTGGCTTTGTTCACTTGGAACGGAATCTCCGTGATGACAATTGCCTCGCGCCCGCCTCGAATCTCTTCAATGTGCGATTTGCTGCGCACAATTGCTGTGCCGCGTCCTGTTTTGTACGCCTGATAGATTCCTCCGCGTCCCATAATCGTCGCCCCAGTCGGAAAATCTGGTCCCGGCACGTATTTAATCAGGTCATCCACTGTTAAATCAGGGTCGTCAATCAGCGCACAGCACGCATCAATTACCTCTCCCAAGTTGTGCGTTGGGACATATGTTGCCATTCCGACCGCAATCCCATTTGACCCATTAATAAGCAAATTGGGGAATTTCGCGGGCAAAACCGTAGGTTCTTGCTTCGAATTGTCATAATTCGGGCGAAAATCCACCGTGTCGCAGTGGATGTCGTCTAAAAGCTCTCGCGAAATTTTGCTTAACCTGACTTCTGTGTAACGAAACGCCGCAGGGGGGTCACCATCCAAAGATCCAAAGTTTCCTTGTCCATCGACCAACGTTATGCCCATGCTGAAGTCCTGGGCCATCCGCACCATTGCACCATATATGGCATCGTTGCCATGTGGGTGGTAATTTCCTTGAACAGCGCCAACTACGGTCGCAGATTTGCGGCGCGGCTTGTTGTAATCATGCCCATTCTCGTCCATGACATATAAGATGCGTCGTTGCACGGGCTTTAGTCCGTCGCGCACGTCGGGAAGAGCCCTCGACACAATCACGCTCATGGCGTAGTCAAGGTACGCGCCCTTCATCTCCTCCTCTAATGAGACGACTTTTACGTCGCTATCTGAGGAGAACAAATCAAAATCCTTTTCAGACATCAGCTATAATATTCAGGTATGCCACGGATGTTCTCGCATTTTTAACATTTTTTAAGACGAAATGCCATCCCGCGCACAACTCTTCAGGAGCATTTGCTAACAATCACTAGGGCAATATTTTTAATCTTGCTTCATCTGTGTTTTGACTCGCCTGGATTTATGGCTTGCCAAAGATTTACCTGACGTTCTCCACCATGTTTTGAATTTTTGATGATCGTCTTTTATTCGCACCGCTTCGCCAATCATTGGCGTAACCAATCGAAATTGTTGCCCTTTCATAAGTTGGTAAGTTCTTTCGATTGAGTCGTTCCACGTATGTGGCGCCAAAGAAAATTTTGCGAAGTGAACAGGAACTAAAACCTTAGCGCGCAAGTCGTTCGTTGCTTGTACTGTTTCTTCTGGTTTCATGTGGACGTTTGCCCAATTTTCGTTATATTGTCCGTTTTCAAGAAACGCCACGTCTATCGGTCCGTACTTATCGCCTATTCCTTTAAAATGCGAGCCGTATCCACCGTCTCCGCCAATATACACTTTGAATAGTGTTGGCGTTTCGACTAAGAACGAGGCCCAGAGCGTTTGGTTCCTGTGGTATCTGCGTCGAGACCAATGGCGCGCGGTTAAGCAATAAATTTTAAAGCCGTCAATCTGAATGACTTCATCCCAATCTAATTCAATAATTTTTGCCTTTTTCACGCCAAATCGCTCTAAATGGGCGCCGACTCCTAGAGGGCAAATTGCGAAATCGAATTTTAATAACTTTATTGTGTTGTAATCCAAGTGGTCGTAATGGTCATGGGTAATAAATAAGAAGTTAACGTGCGGAATATCTTTGGGCTGATATACACTTGTTCCTTGGTATGCGTTCGGGAAATTTGGAATGGGAGACGATACTTCACTCAACACGGGGTCGACAATGATGCGTTTGCCATTTAGCTGAATGTAGTAGGACGAATGTCCGAACCAAATAAGAACATCGGCTTGGGGATCCAGTGAATCTAGTCGGGTGTACCTTGACGGTATTTTGGGGGAGCTTTGGTTGACGGCTATTATTTTGCGCAGGACCCTACTCGGAGGATGAGCGGAGTTGATTGTTTCTCTATTCCGAAACTCCCCGTTCTTGTAATTTTGGGACTTTAATATTCGTGCGAGTCTGCCACCTCTCGGAACCGCTCCAAACTTCGGATGGCTCAGATACGCAACTACCGAAATTATACAGACCCCAATCGCTTTACTAATTATATTCATTTTTGCCTATTCGCACTGCCCCCTAGACCGTGCGCCCCCTAATCAGCACAAATGTACTATTCATTCTGCGCCGCAGGAAACGACTGTGCCGTTTCCTCCTTGAGAATGTGCGAAGTTAATTTTTTCTCCCTTTCCTTTTTCCTCTGTTTTTGTTGGGCTGTTACCTGCCTTTTTGGTCAAGTCCTCCTTCGAAACTTTGCCCAATACACTAGGCAATTCTAAGCCTGCTTGCTGTGCGATGTCTTGCATTGGCGGAATCGCTTTTATCAGGTCTCTCATGAAATTCGCTGTCGTGCTTCCATTGGCGCTTCCTGTTCCGCCGTCCCACACGGTGATCTTGTCGAATTTTATGTTCTTAATTGCTTCAACCTGAATTGCTGCGATATTCTCGATTTTTTCTATCAGCAGTAAATTCGCTGCGATATCTGGCCGAGAAGAGCATACAGCGAGCAACTTTTGGTACCCGGCGGCCTTTGCGTCCAAAACTGCGCGCACGCCTTCCGCTTCGGCAAAATACTTCGCCTTAACGGCATCGGCTTCTCCCAATGCAATTCTTCGTAGCTTTTCAGCCTCTGCATCCGCCATGACTTGGATTTTCAGCTTTTCAACTTCTTGGCGAGCGAGTTCTTCCTTGCATAACTTGGCTTCTTCCTTTTCTTTTTGCGCAATGAAAACGTCCCTTTCGGCATTTGCCTTCGCAACCTCTCCCAACTTCAGTGCCGAGGCTTGCTTCACTGCAAGGTCTGCATCGTACTTGGCTATGTTGGCTTTCGCAGAGTTTTCGCCTTCGATTGATTCTGCTTGGAAGGCGGCGACTTGAATCCGCTGTTGTTTCAACGCCTCTGCCTCTCCGACCGTTCCGTACTTCTGCTGATGCGCAACCTCAACTTTCGCCTGATTTATTGCTTCCGATGCGGCCTTTTTCCCTATTGCGTCGATATACCCGGATTCGTCCGTTATATCTCGAATGTTGACGTTGATGACCTCCAGCCCAATTTTGTTTAGCTCTATGTCAACATTGGCGTTGATTTGTTCAAGAAATTTTTCGCGGTCTTGATTTATTTCCTCGATGGACAACGTCGCAATAACCAAACGGAGTTGCCCCAAAATAATGTCGTTGGCGTGCGCAATTATTTCTTCTCGTTCCAAATCAAGCAGTCGCTCGGCTGCGTTTTGCATCAATTCTGGAGCTATCGATATGCCAAACGTAAACGTTGCAGGAACATTTACGCGAATATTCTTTTTTGACAGAGCTCCTTTCAAGTCAATTTCCGTGGTCATTGGTTCAAGAAGCAAGTAGTCATAGCCCTGAATTAACGGGATGACGAACGTTCCGCCGCCATGCACACACTTGGCTGTTTTCGAACCGCCGACATTTCCAAACACAACCAAGATTTTGTTTGATGGACAACGTTTATAGCGCTTCGCAACAAAGATAAGCGCGCTGAGCACTACCAGCACTGGAGCCGTAACTAATCCCATTAAGTTTGGCAAGAACACGTTAATCCTCCTTGATTAAATTTTTTCCACATCAAACACGCCATCTTTTACAGCGATTATCTTCACTCTTTCAAACGCGTTGATTTCACAAGTAGTTGAGTTCTTAGCATTAAATATTGAGACCTTGCCATTAAGTTCTATCCGAACCTTTCCAGTTCCATTCGGGCGCATGCGAGTGTAAGCAGTTCCAATTCGGCCAATTGCGCTGTTTAGATCCACCTTTGGGGTGAAATTGAGTTTTTTTACAAGAGACATGAGCCAAACCGACAGGAACAAAAGAGCTGTTCCGGCTGCGACTGATATTAGGATCACCACAACAGACGACATCTCATATTCTTTCTTGGCGCAAGTACTTCCAGCCCATCCAAAACCCATAAAGAACGCCAATATGGACTGCAGCGACAAAAACGTGAATGAACTGTCCGCCAACTCATCCCCCGCGTCAAAGTCCATGTGGGCAAGCGCAAGGAGCTTTAGTCCAAACAGTATTGTGGACATGACAGCGACGATTATGTAAAAGTCGGACGCGTTGATCCCATTTATTAGATGAAGTAAATCTCGGATGAGTTTAAGGCTGTCAAGGATCAAGATGACACAACCAAGAAAGCAAACGCCTGTTAAGAGTGTAGCACATAGATCTGCGGCGGGTACAACTGGTGTTGGGGGAAGCTATTGTGTGCTGCGGTTTTTGGGAAATATACACATCCCATCTGACGTTCCGGGTTTCTTGAGAGCTCAAAGCCTTGTAACATCAGGACTTGTTCCCCGGAGCGTCAGTCGGGAACCCTATACACCAGCGGTCTTCTCTACGACGCTTTCATCTGATGAGGCGGGCTTTGTCGACGCTTTTGTTGCAAAGGCCGGCGGTAATGTCAATTAAGTCGATTTTTCATGTCACGAAGCGGCCGTCCGAAGGCGCGGTCGCCAAGCTGATCTTTTTGGGGGGCTTTGCAGCGTATTTGGTCTATCACTTGCTCCAAGGGAATCGAGGGCTGCTTGCGTTGTTTAAAATGAAAGAAGTCGTTCGCGAAGAGCAGGGGATTTTGGCAAAGTTGGAACACGAAAATACCATTCTTGCGAATAACATCAAGCTTCTTCGGCCTCAAAGCCTAGATATCGACATGTTGGACGAACGTGTGCGCGAGGTGTTGAACCTGGCACGTGACGACGAGGTAATCATTCGAAATTCGCCATAACGACCCCCTCCGCGTATGCCTTGCAAGGCCTAGCCACGCTTGAAAGGTTTTCGCCTTCTGATACACGGCGTTTCCCGCGTGTTTGGAGCGTTACTTGGTTTGACTTTGGATTGTCAAAGTGTCATCATCCTACCAGTGTTCATCTTATAAGCCGTTAGGTTATGACAAAGCGGGTTGCTGCCAAATATAAAATAGATCGCCGTCTGGGAGTGAATTTGTGGGGACGTCCGAAGAGCCCGTTCTCAACGAGAAATTACGGTCCGGGGCAGCATGGGAAGCAACAATCGCGACTGTCTGATTACGGAATCCAGCTACGGGCTAAGCAAAAGCTTAAGGGATACTACGGGAATATAAACGAGCGCCAGTTCCGAAATTTGTACGATGAGGCGATCCGCCTTCGTGGAGACACGTCTGAGAACATGATTGGTCTACTCGAGCGCAGGCTGGATGCGGTTATCTATCGGCTTAAGTTCGCCGCTACGGTTTTTTCATCGCGGCAGCTCGTGAATCACGGGCATGTTTTTGTTAATGGAAAACGCGTAGACATTCCTTCATACCGGGTCAAAGAGGGTGATCAAATATCCCTTAGCGAGAAAATGCGCCAGAATGCAAATGTGATTGCTGCGACTGAGCTGCAAGAGCGGGCTGTTCCAGAGTACATCGAGGCCGATCATAAAAACATGAAGGGGACGTTTCTTCGCATTCCGAAAATTTCTGATGTACCGTATCCTGTTCACATGGAACCAAGCCTAGTTGTCGAATTCTATTCGAGGTAATCGGACTGTCGGCGCTTCGTATGACCTGGCTGGGGCTTTGCATGAAGGCGCGTTGTCGCGTTTTGACCTGCCTGCGGCTTGTGCGTTCGCTTTTGTGCGTTAGTGGGGATGTCTGTAACTCCGTGGGTGGAGCTTTGCTATGAATTGGTTGACGGAGTTTGTGCGCCCTAAGATACAGGCGCTCATGGAAAAGTCGAGCGAGACTCCTGAAGATTTATGGACAAAGTGTCAAAAGTGCGAGCAGATGATATTTCATCTGGAATTGCACGAAAATCTCCACGTCTGCCCTAATTGCGGTCACCATATGCGAATGTCAACAACGGAGCGGTTTAACCTGCTGTTTGACGGTCAGCAATATCAAATGATTCCGCTTCCGCTGACCAAAGATGATCCCATTCAATTTAAAGATTCAAGACGATATGTAGATCGTTTGAAGGAACACAGGCTAAAGACCAAGCAGCATGACGCAATCTCGGTTGCAATGGGGGACGTTGAGGGGAAACAAGCCCTGGTTGCTGTGATGAATTTCGAATTTATGGGCGGCTCTATGGGAACGTTCGTCGGAAGAGCGTTTTATGCGACTGCGGAGTTGGCTGTTTCGAAAAGGATTCCGTTCGTGGTCGTGACCGCGTCGGGGGGGGCTCGCATGCAAGAAGGGATGCTGTCGTTGATGCAAATGCCCGCCACGATTATTGCAGTCGAAATGTTACGCGATGCGCGGATTCCGTACGTTGTGTTGCTGACGAACCCGACAATGGGCGGCGTTAGTGCTTCTTTTGCGATGCTTGGGGACGTTATACTGGCAGAGCCTGGAGCTTTAATTGGATTTGCTGGCCCTCGCGTTATTGAAGAAACCATAAATCAAAAACTCCCTGAAGGATTTCAACGAGCCGAATTTTTGCAGGACCACGGAATGGTGGACATTGTGGTTGAACGGAAGGCTCTAAAGGGAACCTTGGGCCGAATACTTGGCGCACTTGCGGGGTAGCCGTTCGCAGATTAACATATAGGGCTCCCGACTGACTCGCCGTGTGGATTTTTGTGGTTTTACAATGCTTTGAACTTCAATAAAACCCGAAGAGTCAGATGGGATATGTATAAAAAGCCCGAGCGGGGTTGTGGCACAGCTTTTTTTGGGCGCATTGCGCTTAAGCGACGTACGTAATTTAATATGGACAAACGGGAATATTCGCGACCAAAGGAAATATCCAAGTAGCGGTACATGTACAAAGAGCGTCGAATCCAAATGAAGTAACTTTGGGGCCATTAACGATCTTTAGGGCCGAGCATCCTCTAAATGCGTCTGTTCCAATATACGTTACTTTAGGAATGGTAAGCGCTTTTAGATTTCTGCATTCAAGAAAAGCTCTGTCTAAAACTTTCGTCGCGTTAGGCACAAACACACCAAGCAAAGCGTCGCAACAAGCGAACGCGTTCACAGGAATCTCTAGCGCTTCAGGCAAACGCACTAGCTGGAGGGCTGAGCAGCCGTCGAAAATTGAGCCACCAATGCTTTTTGCAACAGGGAACGACGCCAAAGTTAGACGGGTACAACTTCTGCACGCACCGTTGCCAACAGAAATAACCGCTGGTAAAAAGATGCGAGTCAGTACTCCATCGTGAAATACATCTGTATCTACGCTAGTAACATTAGAATAGCCAACAAAGCTCGTTACTCCACTCAGTGTCTTGTAACCGGTGGCAGTCTTTCCGCCGCTCCATGAAGTTGCAGTAACGTTCGCAAATTCTGGAATTTCATCAAGAAGACCAAGACCAATTTCTGTTTCTGACAGATCCACTCCATATTTTGTCTTGTACTCAGCAGCTTTGTCCGAGGCCGCAAGTACTACCATCTTTTGATTCAACGTCGCAATCGTAGAATTTGCCGTTGAAAGCTCTGTATTTAAGCTTGTCACTTGCGTGTTCAAGCTCGTCACCTGCGTTTGCAGGCTGTTTTTTTGCGAAATTGCGGTATCGCGCTCTGTTGTTAGCGTTGCAATGGTCGAGGTTTGAGTCGAGATTGTTGCGTTCGCAGTTGAGAGCTGTGTATTCAAGCTCGTGACTTGCGTTTGCAGGCTGTTTTTTTGTGAAATTGCAGTATCACGCTCTGTAGTTAGCGTTGCAATGGTCGAGGTTTGAGTCGAGATCGTTGCGTTCGCAGTTAAGAGCTGTGTATTCAAGCTCGTCACCTGCGTTTGCAGCGCGTTTTTTTGTGAAATTTCTGTATCGCGCTCTGTAGTTAGCGTTGCGATAGTCGACGTTTTGACTGTAATCGTCTCGTTGGCAGTAGTAAGCTGCTCATTCAAATTTCCTACCTGGGCTTGCAGTGACTGATTCTGTGAATTTACTGCGCTGACTTCTTCGGTTAGTGAAGCAATCATTTGGACCTTATTCGAAAATTCTTCATGCGCCGCCGTGATTTGACCATTCAAACTTGCAATCTCTGCCTGCAGCGCGCTTTTTTGTAAAATTTCCGAATTGCGCTCCTCTTGCACAGAACGAAGCTCTGTTGTTAATGACGCAATTGCTGAGTCTTTATTCGCGATCTCCGTGCTTGCCGATGTTATTTGTCCATTTAAGTCCGCTATTTGTGTCTGCAGCGCGGTATTACTCGATCTAACTTCTGCGAGCTGACTTTCTAACGACGCTTTCTCCGCAGCCACTCCGTTCACGGCAGAAGCCGCAGACTCTGCGACTCCCTCAAAGAGTCCTTCGAGCGAAGAAACGCTTACGGCAACACTTTCTGGCGAGGTGCTTGCGCTGTTTGCAACCTGGGCAAAGGCGTCTCGAATCGTATCTACCTTCAAGCGAAAGCTGTCGCGCGCATGCACGGGGCGGACAAAAAGAGCGGCCGATAGAGACACGACAAGACATGATTTGATGTACATATCTTTTTTGAAGTATTGTGTGCGCTCTCAGAAGTATAAAACACGAAAAATAAAAAAAAAAGTTAATAAATGGTTGCCTGTGCGCACTTGTTTTAAGTATTCAAACGGGAATGTCATGGCGACGCTCGTAAATATACACATCCCATCTGACGCTCCGGGTTTCTTGAGAGATCAAAGCCTTGTAACATCAGGACTTGTTCCCCGGAGCGTCAGTCGGGAACCCTATAGACTGGGGCTCCCAGAGAAGGAACGTGATGTGTATAGTGTAGGAGCCGAATAAATATATTTTCATTATTTACTATAATGTAGCTCAGGGCCGGCTCATGAAAAACTTTTAAAAAATTCTTCACAAAAATGTAAAAGAGTTAACAATCCTGATTAGGTAAGTTATGCGTGATTCAAAGGATTATGGAAGAAGAGATTCGAGATTCATTTCTAGATTATTTTGGTGGTATTGAAGATCCACGATCTCCTAGAAATCAGAGGCATCAGTTTGCAGAGATTCTATTTCTTGTTCTCTCTGCGAACATAAGCGGTGCAGAAAGTTGGAAAGATATTGAGCAATTTGGAAAAACTCACATAGCGTGGCTAAAACAGTTTTTTTCGTATAAAAACGGGATTCCCAGTGATGATACCCTTCGCAGGGTATTTAGAGCGTTAAATCCGAATATATTTCAAGAAAAATTTAGAAAATGGGTTGCTGACGCACTTCCACATTTTCAAGAAAATGTCTTCGCGATAGACGGAAAAACATCTCGAGGAAGTACAGACGGAGAAGGAGATGAAGAGCGCACCATTCACATGATTAGCGCTTATGCGACTGAATCTAATTTAGTGCTTGCACAAGAAAAAGTAGCAGACAAAAGTAACGAAATTACTGCGATTCCTAAGTTATTGGAATGGCTAGATTTAAGAGGAGCAACCGTAACAATTGATGCTATGGGTTGCCAGCACAAAATTGCTGACCAAATTGTTAATCAAGAAGGAAAATACGTTTTAGCCTTAAAAGGGAACCAGTGCAGTCTTCATGATGACGTAACCATCATTTTTCAAGATGAAGAATTTTTGCAACATTGCGAAACCTTTGAAATGACAAATAAAGGGCATGGACGAGTCGAAACAAGAAAAGCATTTGTACTAAAAGATATTGCGTGGTTACGAGAAAGACATCCACAGTGGCAAACAATTCAATCCGTTATTCGACTGGATTCCAAACGTAAAATAAAAGGGATTGTTTCTGAAGAAACAAGATACTACGTATCATCAGAGGAACTAACCGCATCGAAAGCTATATCAATTATTAGATCGCATTGGGCCATAGAAAATAGTGTGCATTGGGTTTTGGATATGTCATTTGGAGAAGATCAGTCGAGAATTCGGCAACAAAACGCTCCTCAAAATATGGCAATTGTAAGGCATATTGCACTCAATCTTATAAAAATGACGAAGAACAAAAATGAACGGTATAAACATCACTCAATAAAGTGCATAAGGAAAATGGCTGGCTGGAATACGGACGTTCTTAATGATGTTTTGTCTCAAAATTTTTCATGAGCCGGCCCTGTAATGTAGCTGTTCATAGGTTGACTTGTTAA
>JAIRNK010000027.1 GCA_031258095.1 Holosporales bacterium | reverse complement strand
GTGGAAACTTGAACGATGCTACCTGATGAAATACGCACAATTTATAGCTTTTTTTAAGATAACGACTGATCGCATTCTACAATTTTTGTCGGGGGGGAAGGTGCGTTGGGTGTTGAGGTCCAACGCTACGTGTTCGTTCAGGCACACGTCTTGGGACGGTTACGTTTCCGGATGACAGAAATCCTACGTATCTGCCATTGAAACAAGTTTTCGCCTCGCACGATATTTTCGATAGAGTAATACTCCGTATTCGGCCAGGAATACAGGTGCTTAGCTTGCCACAAGAAGGAGACGTGCCACCGTCCGAATAAGTGACTATAAGGCTTCCGACTGACGCTCCGGGGAACAAATCCTGATGTTACAATGCGTTGAACTTCAATAAAACCCGAAGAGTCAGATGGGATATGTATACACAGTCGTTGAAACCCAACTTTTGAAAACACCTTTATCCACTCTGCACAATGGAACTTTTTTTTGATATATAATGAGCAGGTTAATAGTTTTTTTACTATGTATTTTATGTTGTCTTCGTGCCAGATCATATATGCGGTCGCCGGATGCGGGCTTTTAGGCTTGTTTTTTGCTATATACTCCATGCGTTCAGTTTTCGCTTTGCCAAAAGGCGATGAACGAATGCAAGAAATTGCCCATGCTATCCAAGTCGGTGCACAAGCGTACTTAAACCGCCAATATCTTACAATCTCGTTGGTTGGCGCAGTAATGGCCGCGTTATTCTGGTTCTTTCTTACCCCAGTCGCCGCGATCGGATTTGTGGCCGGCGCGTTGTTGTCCGGCCTTGCGGGGTACGTAGGAATGAATGTCTCCGTTAGGGCAAACGTTCGCACGGCTGAAGCATCCAAAAACGGGCTTCATGCAGGCTTGGACATTGCATTCAAATCTGGACGAGTCACTGGTTTCTTAGTCGTCAGCTTGGGCCTGCTCGGTGTTGCAATTGCGTATGAGCTAACAAAGTTTTACGGATTGGAACAGCGACTCGCCTTGGAGACACTTGTTGCATTGGGTTTTGGTTCATCCCTAATATCAATATTCGCTCGCCTCGGCGGTGGAATATTCACGAAAGGCGCCGATGTTGGAGCAGATTTAGTTGGAAAGGTTGAGGCCGGAATTCCAGAGGACGATCCACGAAATCCTGCAGTGATTGCGGATAACGTTGGGGACAATGTGGGCGACTGTGCAGGAATGGCCGCAGATTTGTTTGAAACGTACGTTGTCACGCTGGTGGCGTCAATGGTTTTGGCCTCAGTTTCATTTAAAGATGCGCTCAAAGAGTTGTTGACGCTGTTCCCACTTGTTATTGGTGGCGGATGCATCCTAAGCAGTATTATCGGCGCCTATTTTGTGAAACTTGGGCCAGACAATAAAATAATGAAAGCTCTGTACCGAGGCGTAATTGCGACAGGAATCATATCGGGCGCGTTTATTTACTTTGCATGCGTCGCTTTTCTGGGAGGCGACGTCCTAGCCCCGGTTAGCTTTTCTGCTGCCAACATTCTAACTTGCTCACTAACAGGATTGCTTGTTACGGGACTGCTTATGTGGGTCACAGAGTACTACACGTCAACCGCGTATAATCCTGTAAAAAGTATCGCGCAAGCGTCGGAAACTGGGCATGGAACGAACGTGATTCAAGGACTGGCTGTATCCATGGAGGCGACGGCTGTTCCCGTTTTGGTTTTGTGCACTGGAATAATCGTTGCATACTTGAACGCTGGCCTGTTCGGGATATCAATCGCTGCCGTAACAATGTTGGCCTTGGCCGGGATGATAGTTGCTCTTGATGCTTATGGCCCAATTACGGACAACGCTGGAGGAATCGCGGAAATGTCCGACTTGCCCGAAGAGGTGCGGAGTATCACGGACGCGCTCGATGCCGTGGGTAATACGACAAAAGCCGTAACAAAGGGGTACGCGATTGGTTCCGCTGTGTTGGCCGCACTGGTGCTGTTCGCGTCGTATACAGAAGATCTAAAGCACTATTTTCCGAACCTGAACGTGACCTTCAATCTTCAAGATCCGTTTATTTTGATTGGCTTGTTGGTTGGAGGAATGCTACCGTATCTGTTTGGCGCGATGGGAATGAAAGCTGTCGGCAAAGCAGGAAGCGCAATCGTGCTGGAGGTGCGACGGCAATTCGCTTTGTTTAAGGGAATTATGACCGGTGAAGAAAAGCCGGATTACGGTGCGGCCGTTGACATGCTCACCAAGCGCGCCATAAAAGAGATGATAGCACCATCGCTGTTACCGGTGCTTGCTCCAATAGGAATGTATATTGTCATAAATGCCGTCGCTTCGAGAGAAGCCGCGTTTTCGGCTTTGGGGGCAATGTTGATGGGCACAATTGTAACAGGCGTATTCGTCGCCCTGTCGATGACATCTGGCGGAGGAGCGTGGGACAATGCGAAAAAATACATTGAGTCCGGATTTTTTGGCGGCAAGGGGTCTGACGCTCACAAGGCAGCCGTAACAGGGGATACAGTCGGTGACCCATATAAGGACACGGCTGGTCCTGCAATCAACCCGATGATAAAAATCATTAACATCGTAGCCTTGTTGATGTTGGCCGTGCTGGCTAGGTAACAGGATTCGCGACAAAAGGTTCTTCGAAGAAATGTCCGAAAGGTAGGGAGTCTAATCGAAGAACTCTTTTTCTTTTCTTTCGTGACGCTCTTGGGCCTCAAGGCTCAGAGTCGCGATTGGGCGGGCGTCTAGGCGCTTAAGCGAAATAGGATCACCAGTTTCTTCGCAGTACCCGTAGCTGCCATCTGCAATTCGCTGTAACGCTTCATCAATCTTGTGAATAAGTTTGCGCTCACGGTCCCTTGTCCGCAATTCGACAGATTGGCTGACCGCATTACACGCCACATCGATAGAATCAGCCGATGACAACGCCCCAGGCATTTGCTCAATCGTTTCTTGCATCTCGGATAGAATTTGCCTTTTCCAATCCAGCAATTTTTGTCGAAAATAGGCTAATTGCGTCGGGTTCATAAATGGATCGTCCTCAGACAAACGATAGTCGCTAGGAATATCGTCAACAATATGAAACTCCGCCGCCTCATGAGAAACTTGTTTTTCTCGCTGAACTTGATTCATAACGGCCTCCATTGATTGCTATATCTATGCAGATTCCAAACCCTATTTACTTTTCAAAGTAGAGACGATCTCTCCACAAAAGGCAAGCGTGCCGGGATCTGCGCGGGCACCACATATGCATAGTATGCATAAATTGTTAAAAAATCGTTAATCACTTCAAATAAATCGATGTTTTCGAAAGCGCTTGCATCGCTTCACAGTAATAAGTAGTATTTTCACTGGGATGCGGGCGTAGCTCAGGGGTAGAGCACAACCTTGCCAAGGTTGGGGTCGAGGGTTCGAATCCCTTCACCCGCTCCAGAAGACATTGTGCTGCGTTTGGTGTAACATAGCGTTGTCGCATGCGGTTTGGACGATTGGTGCGCTGCAGGCGCGTTGGAGGTTTTTCATGGCGAAGACGGCGAGTGTGTTGATTCGGTTGGTTAGCAGTGCAGGAACGGGATATTTCGTCGTTCGTTCAAAAAATCCGAGAAAAAAACCTGAAAAACTAGAATTAAAGAAATACGATCCTGTCGTCAGAAAGCATGTTTTGTTCAAAGAAACCAAAATAAAGTAGTCTTTTCTTTCTGGTATGAATTTTTGCCCTTCGAACGCGTGACATTGGTCGTTGGACTTGGGAATCCTGGTGCTCGTTATGAGCGCACCCGTCACAACGTGGGTTTCAAAGCAGTCGACGCCCTTGCTGAATTGTTTGATGCTACGGCGTGGAAGACAAATTGCAACGCACAAGTGGCGGAGTGCTTCGATGAACGTTGGGTTCGTATCGTTCTGATCAAACCGCAAACATTAATGAATAACTCTGGAATAGCTGTCGCTCAATTTTTTAAGAAATTTAACGTGAACGCGAACCGCATCATTGTCTTTCGGGATGACCTGGACACAGAAGTCGGGCGTTTCCTCATAAAATTCAATGTCAGTGCCGGCGGGCACAATGGCGTCAAATCCATTGTCCAACACCTCGGCTCGAACGGTTTTTGGCAAGTAAAAATCGGAATAGATCGTCCGGACGACAGAGCGTTTGTTCCAAATTACGTGTTAGCCGATATTCCCCGCGATCAAACGCAATTGGTGATTGACGCAATTAATGAAGCCATTGTTGAACTTGTACGAAGCGTATTGCCTCAACTGGAAGTAACCACGCTACGCACCGCGCCGGAGCCTGCTTCGCATCGGCAGACTAACTCGCCGCCAGATTGAACGTCTTTATATGAGAGTAGCGTTCGTGACATATAGCCACGGCAAGCGCGTCCGCAGCGTCCATCCGGTCGCATGATTGAGTGGCTGCCGCGCTCCTCCACGATAATGTGGCGTTAACCATCATCCGAACCTGCGACTTGGAGGCGTGCCCTTGCCCGGTCAGGGTCTTTTTTATTTGCGTCGCACTGTACTCTGCAACCCGGAGCGCTCGAATACCTGGAACAAGCATAACAACACCGCGGGCCATACAGAGCTTCATGGTAGAATGGCCATTGCTATTCACAAAAACTGACTCGATCGCAACTTCATCCGGCTTGTACTCATCCAGCACTCCAGTGAGTTCCTCATAAAGCATCGCCAGTCTGGAGCTAATAGGGATGGAGCACGGAATGTCTAGCACTCCAAACCCCACGCAATACGCACCGTCTACAACCCCCCATCCCGTATGAAGCAGACCAGGGTCCACGCCTAATATGCGCATTATTTAGGCGGATTCTCAGCCGTACCACCAGAAGCCGGAGCAATCGTCTCCTCAGTCCTCGCGTCAGCGGGCGCGGTCGTTTCTTTTGCTGCGCCCTCCTGTTGACCCACAGCCCCTTCCTGCTGCTCAAACTCTGAAACGCCTTGCTGCCAGGGCTTACCTTTCGCAACTGCATTTACCACGGGCACCATCCGCTCCTTCACAAACGGTGGAATCAGCGCCATACGGCCGTCTGGCCCTAATATAAAGATCACTGGAAGTTGAATCGGTATACCAACGTCGACTGCAAATTGGCCGTTCTTAACCAACTCCAGCTGCGCAAGCTCGCTATCAATATCGTTCTTAAGCTTATCGATATCTAGACCCACGTCCCTCGCATGCTTTAATAACAAGGTCGTTGGGTATTCTTGGTGTATTGTTTGCATTAATTTCCACAGTTCCAGAGCCTTTTCTACGCTCTGCCACGTGGCGGCAATTAAAGCCTTGGCAGCTGTTAGAGAAGTTTGCTCTGAAGGCTTTCCTTCCTGCGCACCATAGATACTGACCGGAATTATGAAAAAGCAAACATCCGAACGCTCTTTAACAAGGGGTGCCATAACCTCTGCAAAAAACTTTTGCGACACAGGGTCACGCGGATCAATGAATACTGCGAAACGCACCTTCGCCCCAGGGTTCCCTATAATTAGTTTGGAGTCCCAAAACTTCTGCTGTGAGTCAGTCGCATTCTGCTCAACCTTCTGAGCCGCTTCTCTCTGTTGCTGTTGCATTGCCTTGTCGATAGCAGCAACGAACTTAGCTGGCTCTTTTTCCAACATCTTCTCTATTTCTTCACGAGCAATGCGCCCAACCTCAGCTTTTTGCTCATCAGAAAGAGAACCTTGCCGATTGCAGCTTGTGAGCAAAGTGCACACGAGCGCGGCATACACAGCCCCCTTCAATCGCGTATTATTTAGTTGCATGGAATTTTACAAAACAATTCGAAAACCAGGGTCATACTAACGTCATTCATCGAAAAATCCAAGCTAGATTATGGCCTGTGTATGGGCCTATATGGCGCAATCATGCGAGTGAGAATTAAGCGTGAAAAGAATTCACTTGCGCTCCGAGGGCTGACGTCCACAACATTTGGCGCACAAGTTCTGTTATTGCGGCTTCTCCCCAAAGTAACGGTGAAGACTGTCTACTTGTTTAGACATGCGCGTTAAAACAGAATAGATATCCGTAGAAAGAATTGGCTCAGGGGAGTTTCGTATCAAATCCAGAAGAGATCCCAATGCGCCTCGTACGCTCTCGTTGAGTTCTACGGCTGTATCATGGATTTTCTGAAAAACAAATTCGCCAACTCCTTTTATTTTAATATCTTCCGCACTTCCGGTCTCTATTCTTGAAATATCGCTCGCTTGCTGCAAGCATGTTTGCGAAAGCTTCGTGATTTGCACAATTTTAAACAGCAATCCTTCTTCCGCGTATTCGGCCAAAGTGTTTTCGAGCGCACTTATTATTTTGTCTTTTTGTTGATCTGATACGATTAAGTTTTTCAAAGATGACATCTGAGCCGCCAAACTCTCCGCTGTGACTGTCAGAGGTTGCTCTGGCTCAAGTGCCGCTTTTAGTTTCGGGGCGAGTTCTCCCCCCCGACCCAGGGTCCACGATCGCGTGTCCTCTATGCGACGACGTAATTCCCAATGCTTATATAGCATTGGCTCCAGTATTACGTCAGCTTCTTGGGAACACATTCTTGGACCGAAGACGCTTCTCATAAGGGTTTTGTGCTGTTCCGACCAAGTTGGGGCAAAGAAGGACCTGTCTTCTGTAGCTACGCCAGAGCGGAGCAACAAAATTGATATCGCGATCAACATTATGTTTCTATGATTGCCGAATTCCATATACTAGGGGGAGTTAATATCTTTGCTAATTAGATACTACTTTAAAGATATTAATATATACTTAATGGTGAATTTGGGGCTTATCCAAAATGACTTTGGAGCTAGTCTTCTTTGCTGTTCGCTCGTGGATGGGCTCGACAAATTGTTGCACGCAATTGTTCGCTGTTTATGTCGGTATAAATTTGCGTGGTGGACAGCGACGCATGTCCCAGCAGTTCTTGTATGCCGCGAATGTCTTCGGAGCTGGCCATAAGGTGCGTTGCGCAGCTGTGTCTAAGGGCGTGTGGGGTGAACGTGTCAGGCAAGTTAAGCGCTTCTCTTAATTTTTTTACGCGTGCCTCAAAAACCTGTGCGATCAAGCGTTGGCCTTTCTCTCCCAAAAACAGTGGACATCCAACGACCTTTTCCTTAGGAGACGACTCAAACCAAGGACAAGCGCGCTTGTAGTCGTCAATTATGCTCAAGACATCCGGCATTATGGGAACTTGACGCGTCTTCCCACCTTTTCCTTGTACAGTTAAAAAATCAGATCGTGCAATATCGTCGCAATTTATGCTCAAGGCTTCGTTAATTCGCAGCCCAACGCTATATATGAGAAATATCAACGCTTGGTCACGTTTGTGAACCCATTCGGGGCCGGGAAGTTGCGGGCATTTGTCCATTAACAACACAATCTCATCATATGCTGCTGGGCGCGGAAGAGTTTTGGGCGCCTTGGGGCTTTTAGAAGAAAAAATTGGATGATCTTTTACGTAGCCATTTTGTTCCAAGAATTTGAAAAAACTTTTTAATGCAGCAAACCTTCTTGATATTGTTCGAGAACATAAACCAGCATTCCTTTGGAACGAAGACCACGCGCGCCAATCTTTGGGCTCAATCATTAACATTGTTTCAAGCGTTGCTGGCTGCCCTGTATATCGGGCGAGGAATTCAATCCAACTTCTAAAGTCGCTGTCGTACGCTAGCCTCGTTGCCGCTGCGGCTGAACGACCGGACGTCAAGGAATCAAGCCATTCGCTTCGCAATTTGCGTAACATGGTAGACATACTGCGCCTGAAGCCTCACAAAATGTAACAACTTTCCATAACATCTGACGTTATCATATTGGTTATCGTTGTTGTAAAAAGGATATTTCTACCGAAGGAAATGGCGAAGGTGCTAGCTCATCCCCTTTTTGGTATCTTCGCGAGGGAAGCGTTTTCAACTGACATTGATGAATATTGTAATATTAGGCGCTGGAAATGTTGGCGTTGGTATCGCCAATCATCTGGCTTCGTCTGAAAATGACATAACAATAGTGGACAGCGATAGAAGACGCCTCAACATGATTGGAAACATTCTTGACGTGCGTCCAGTAATCGGGTTTGCTTCACATCCGAGTACGTTAGAAAAAGCTGGGGCGGCAGATGCAGACGTTCTCATTGCGGTTACGAATATCGACGAAATTAACTTGGTTGCGTGCGAGGTTGCGCATTCTTTATTTGGAATCGAGACAAAAATTGCCAGGGTACGCCAACAAGATTATGTGGCAGAAAAATATCGATTAGCGCTTTTCCAACCACAGAATCTTTCCGTTGACTACATCATTTCTCCGGAAATAGAAATCGCCCAGTCGATCAGCAAAAGCACTCAAGTTTACGGAACGTCGGACGTTGTGGACTTGGATGAACGCGTGAGGCTGGTAAAAGTTCGTTGTCCTGACGCCTCCCCTATTGTGAACGTTCCTTTGCGAATTTTTACCAATCTGTATCCTCACCTGCCGATCTCCATAGCAGCAATTCAGCGTGCTGAGCAAACCATAATCCCTTCCATGGACGACGTCATCCTGGCAAATGACCAACTTTCCATTTTGCTTAATGCATCACAGGTTCGCGATGTAATGACTGCGTTAGGATATACAGAGCAATTTCGTCGTCGTGTCGCTATTGCTGGTGGAGGGGGCATTGGGCTAGCGCTGGCAAAGGAAATTGAGCAATTATCGGCCGATATACAGTTGAAAATCATAGATAACAATCTTTCGGAGTCTGAACTTGATCCAAGAGTATTCGCGCATGCAGAACTAATAAAAGGCAATCCACTTAATGAGGACATTTTGTTCGAAGCGGGTATACATGATTGCGATACATTCATATCTGTGACCCCTGATGACAATATAAATGTTGTGGCCACGCTTTTAGCGAAATATCACGGGGTCAAACGCGGCATATCGCTACTAAATAACGCGCGAAATTCGCAATTTGTGCTGTCACTAGGGATCGATTCCATTGTTAATCAAAACGCAATTACCGTATCTAGTGTGCTTCGATCCATTCGTCAACATAAAATTAGGTCTTTGTATGCCATAGACGGAGAAGTTGAAATATTAGGTATCCACGTAAACGCATCCAGCAATATCATTGGCCTGTCAATAGACGACATATCTATTTCGCACCGGGTTCTGGTTGCCGTATTGAAAAGAGGAGACGAGGTGTACTTATCTCCGAGAAATTTCACTATTAGCGTGGACGACTACGTGATTCTGGCCGTAAACAAAGCAGTCATTCATAAAATTGAAAAGCTTGTGACTGTAAAGTTCGCGTAGAAATGACTGCCAATACTAGAGGGCTCCCGACTGACTCGTCGCGTGGATTTTTGTAGTTTTACAATGCTTTGAAGTTCAATAAAACCCGAAGAGTCAGATAGGATATGTATACAAAGTTGTTATTTGTCCTCAGAAACGGAAAAAGCGCAAAGCGAATGTGCTAGCATTTGCCAAGACGCGATTAGCGGAGAGACATATGAGTAAAGCGAACGATGATACGCGGCCAGTCCGCGGCATGCGGGACCTGTTAGGACAAGACTCCGCTGGGTTTGACACCGTTGTGGATACCCTAAGGAAGGTTGCCCAGTCGCACGGATATTCGCATATCGAAACTCCTATTTTAGAATTTTCATCACTGTTCGCGCGTAGCTTGGGCGAGGATACGGACGTTGTTGGCAAGGAAATGTTCTCGTTTATCGACCGCGCTGGGCAGTCTGTTTCGCTGCGTCCAGAAGGAACGGCATCTGTCGTTCGAGCGATTATTTCTAACGGCTTAACGCAAAAGCTTCCACAAAAACTATATTATTGGGGACCAATGTTTCGCTACGATCGCCCGCAAAAAGGAAGATATCGTCAGTTTTTTCAATTTGGCGTTGAAAATCTGGGAGAGGGGGCCCCATTGAGCGACGTTGACATTGTATCTCTTGCTTATAACGGCCTAACAAGGCTTGGGATTAAGAGCAAGTTGTTCATAAATTCCATTGGGGACCAGGCATCGAGGAGTGCGTACAAAGCCAAGCTCGTGGAATATTTTTCTAAATACGAAAAAGATTTATCCGAAGACAGCCGGCGCCGCTTAACAACAAACCCACTGCGAATTTTGGATTCAAAAGAAGCTAATGACATAAGACTCGTGGCCACTGCTCCCTCAATTTCGGATTTTTTAACTGTCGAAGCGGCGGCTTTTTTTGAGCGCGTACTGAACGGCCTAGGCACGCTGTCTATCGACTTTAGTATAGACAGAACGCTAGTTCGCGGACTTGATTACTACGACCACACCACTTTCGAATTTAAAGCAGATATTGATGGTCAATCGCTCGCAATCGTTGGCGGTGGGCGCTATAACGGGTTAGTCGAGCAAATGGGCGGCCCCCATGTTCCAGCGGTCGGATTGGCATTTGGGATCGACCGCATTATGTTGGCGTACGACGCTAGCAAATTGCTGGCCCCGCCATTAATCGCCGTATTATTTGTCGCGAAAGGTGATGAACCAATGGCGCTTGAATTAGCCCAGCGACTTAGAAAAAAGTTTAATGTCGTTTTCCCTGTTGAGGGAAATTTAGGCAAACGAATGAAACAATGCAACGCTGCAGGAGCATCCTGCGCGCTTATTTTAGGCGAAGATGAGATCGCAAAAAACTTTGTCACATGCAAGTTTCTAAAAGATGGGCCAGGCTATACCAGCGGGCTTGAGCGTGCTGTCAGCGGAGATACTCTGGAAGAGTTTTTGACGCAGACGTGCTTTAGCGGGCCGAATACGTAGGCGTGCAAAATTGTGGGAGCACAGCAGATAACCAAGACATCTAAACTTGGTCCCTTCCGTTTTGCGCGTTCACTTGTCGCAGGCCCTCGGACAAACCAATTCCTGCGGATACAGCCACATTCAAGGAGCGTGTTCCGTCAACCATGGGTATTCGCACGCAAACGTGGCAAGCTTCGCGCACATATGCCGGAACTCCGCAACTTTCGCGTCCAACCATGATTATGTCGCTTGGCCTGTAGGCCAGATCCGTATATGGCATTTCCGCATGTGTATCCAACAAGACGACGCGGTGACTTAACTTGTCACCTAATTGGTTGGGACTTCCCTTCAAAACTCGCCGCTCCCAAAATTCTTCAAATGAGCTAAAGCGCCTGACATTTGCCAGATCAATGTAATCCATGCCTGCACGGCGCATCCGTGCATCGTTCCAAGGAAAGCCCAACGGCTCAATGACATCAACAACAACCCCTAGGCACGCGCCTAGACGTAGCATCGTTCCAGCGTTTTGGGCAATTTCCGTTTGGTATAGAGCCAAGATCATCGAACAGCCTACCAATTAACGTGATCTTACGATCTGTCTTGTTTTGAACACCTTTACTTCAGGGCTCAAATGCCATTACTACAGGGCTCAAACGCCATCACCACGGATATCTGTTTAGCTAAATTTTTCGAAAAATTACACTAGCGTTCGTTCCGCCAAAGCCAAACGAATTCGACATCACGTATTCAAGAGCTTTCTTTCTAGAAGTAAACGGTACAAAATCCAAATCACATCCGTCGTCCGGGTTCTCCAAGTTTAACGTTGGCGGCATAATCTGGTCACGCAATGCCAAAATGCAAAAAATCCCCTCTACGGCGCCAGCGCCACCAAGCAAATGCCCTATCGCCGACTTTGTTGAGGAAATCGAGACACCACCGCTCATTGCATGCACGCCAAACAGGCGCTTCAGGGCACGAACTTCGACCAAGTCCCCAGGCGGCGTGGACGTTCCATGGGCGTTTACATATCCAATTTGCGTCTCACTGAGCCCAGCATTTCTGACGGCAGCGCGCATGGCCCGATAGGCCCCATCTCCGTTTGGCTCAGGCGCGGTCATGTGGTAGGCGTCTCCTGACATTCCGTATCCAACCACCTCGGCGTACAACTTGGCTCCACGATTAACTGCATGTTGATACTCTTCCAGCACAAGAATTCCCGCACCTTCAGCAATGACAAAACCGTCCCGATCTTTGTCCCACGGGCGAGATGCACGCTCAGGAGTGTCGTTAAAATGAGTAGACAGCGCGCGGGCCGCAGCAAATCCGGCGACTCCCAACCTAAATATGGTCGACTCCGCGCCACCTGCGACAACAACGTCTGCATCGCCAAACATAATTAGGCGAGACGCGTCGCCAATTGCGTGCGACCCTGTTGCGCAAGCGGTCACCGGCGCCAAGTTTGGCCCTTTTAGGTGGTGACGAATTGTTATGTGCCCAGACGCGAGATTTATTAACGCTGACGGGATAAAAAACGGGCTAACTCGCCGCGCGCCTTCCGAGAACAGCGCCACGGAGTTATCGTAAATCTTCGGTAGCCCGCCAATCCCCGCTCCGACGATCACCCCAGTCGCTTCCTGATCTTCTTGTGTTGTCGGGTGCCAGTTTGCGTCATCCAGTGCTTGCTGTGTGGCGCTCAACGCGAACATTATGAATTTGTCCATTTTCAGCTGATCTGATGGATCTATGTATTCATTCACGTTGAAAAAATCCGAGCACTCTTCTAGCGAAGTTGGAACAATCCCCGCAATCTTCGAGGGGAGATCTGATGTGTCAAATTGCGTAAGTTTACGAATTCCAGACTCGCCGGCAAGAATGCGGTGCCACGACGCCTCCACGCCACAAGCCAGCGGAGAGACCATCCCCATTCCTGTTACAACAACGCGTCTTGTCATAGTTTACGCAAGCTACTTCGCCGAACCATTTTGGATCTTGGATTCAATGTATGAGATCGCCGCTCCGATCGACACGATGTTGTTTGAATCTTTTTCTGGTATTTCGCAGCTAAACTCTTTTTCCATGTCGAGAATGACTTCAAACAGCGTAAGACTATCTACCCCAAGATCGGTGCCCAAATTGGCGGTGTCTACAAGCTGATATTCCGTTACCTTTACGTGTTTTTTTACTATGTCGGTGATACGCTCTCTAACCGTTGACATCAAAATCTCTACATAATGTACTGCAACATACTCACATTTCTAACAGATCGCGCCTAAAAATCACAAGCCCTGATTGCGGCTCGGTCATTCTTCCAATTCAAAGCCTCCCTTTGAGCTTTGCTTTCGCATGCGCTGACGTGGCAACGGCACTTCATCGGAAGACCCAGCTCAAGATTGCAGATGATCAAGCGCAGATGGCGCCGGAAAAGCATTAACCAGGCGCAGCATTGTGCTCGATTGCAATTGGTCTAACATGCGCCGGTTAAATTCCGACGCAAAGCTATTAAGTGGATCCACATTTATCCGTGCACGAACGATGATTTTTACAGAAATGTTTGTAACCTTTTCAAATTCCAACGTCGGCGCGTCAGGGGTCTCCTCGGAAATAAACATGCTCCATGTAGGGTCCTTCCGCATAGAATCCAAAACTTGTTTAGTCATTGCCTTGAACGCAGTAATGTCCGAATCCTGTGCTATGTGAAACGTGCACGCCATAACGCGATATCCTATGGAAAAATTCCGAATCGTTCCAATCTTTGAAAAAGGGAACGCTTCCAAACTACCATCGAAATGGCGCAGTGTGATCTGTCGGATAGAGATCGCATCCACGATTCCCATAGCCCCATTAATGGTGACACAATTTCCTGGCGCGATTTTGCCCTCAATAAGCGTTAGTATTCCGCGAATTATGTCAGTGAACGTATCCTGAGCGCCAAGGGACACACCAAGGCTTATGAAACCCAAGCCGTAGACCACAGGGCTTATTGAAATATTCACCGCCGAAAGACAAGTGACGACACCGATCAACAAGATAATAATTTTTCCAATAGAATCAAACACGGCGGTGGTCGTTAGCAGTAGGTTATGCGTGCCCACGTTGACCTTCTGCTCTTTTTGCGCCCGTTGAACATACAATACGAACCGCTTGCATGCTCGCTTTAAAAAGATCCGTGCGGCGATGCACAAAAGTATGATTAGTAAAATTTCGATTATCGCGGCTTTGTTTATGTTCGCTTGTTCAAGCAGAGTTTTGGCGGCGGTACCCGTTTCGACAAATTCGTCTTTCATTCGCGCGCAATATTCTGAGCTATTTGACGTAATTGTAGCGTAATTTCAGCCTGTTTGTCTTCCATTGGGCCATATATACCAGGGCGTCCTCATGAAAAATCTTGATCCAAAATCTGTTTTAGTAAACGTGTGTCCCAGCCAGCCTTCTTTCTCAGCGAGCGGATTGATGTTCGTTTGAACTTTGGGTTGTTTTCCTT
>JAIRNK010000025.1 GCA_031258095.1 Holosporales bacterium | reverse complement strand
GTGGAAACTTGAACGATGCTACCTGATGAAATACGCACAATTTATAGCTTTTTTTAAGATAACGACTGATCGCATTCTACAATTTTTGTCGGGGGGGAAGGTGCGTTGGGTGTTGAGGTTGTGCGCCAGGGCTATACTAATCCCAGCTGAAACTCAGTCCGGAAAATCCAGAATCCAGTAGGGATGAACGACTGTCAAATCCCAACGTTTCAGCTGGGACCCGTATAGCATCACGAATGAATTGATCGAAATCTTTGCAGGAACGGCAAGCACACACAAATCCAACACAGCCACACAGGTCTCCTGGTTCCGTGCTGCGCCATGTGGTAGAAATAGCATCGCAAGCCTGTGAATTGATGGAGCCGAGTTTGTGGTCTCTGTGGTAATTCTTGCTGGAGGGCGTGGTACCCGTATGCGAACGCAGCTCCCCAAACCATTATGCCAAATCGGGGGAATGTCGCTTATTGAGAATGCGATTGAGCGTGCCCTAGCCCTTCTGCCATCACAAGTGATTATCGTTGGAAGTGCAGCGTTATTTGTAAATTGCGAATGGCAAACCCTGTTCGAGCGGCTGAATACTAGAATATCGCGCTTCCCTGGGTTTTTAAGCGGAGACAAACCACGGCTCATCGATGTTTTGCAACCAGACGCACTGGGCACGGGCAATGCCGTACATCACGCGCTTCCTTTCATTAAAACTGAACGCGTGATTATTATCCACGCAGATATGCCGTTCATTAGCGTAAAGACATTGCAGACGCTGTCAGAAAGCCATGATGACCTAACAATTGCGGTAGCTCCAAGCACCGACGCGACATCCAGTTTTGGACGAGTAATTTTGCGAGAAGGAGTCCCTGTTGAGATAATAGAGGCCAAAAACATTACGGGAGGCGTGGAGTGTCGCAAGTTTGTTAATGCAGCGTCGTATTCCGTTTCCTACTCCTGCCTCAAAACATGCCTAGCAGACATTTCGAAAAACGATGTTACAAACGAGTACTATTTTACGGACATAGTTAAGATTGCTTGTGAGCACGGCTTCAAAACTTCGTACATCGAGGTGTCCAAGAACGAAGCAATAGGAATTGACTCCCCAGAAGCGCTGAAACAGGCCTCGCTCAACCTCTCACAAATTTTGGAAGAACAATTTTGTGGAGTTACGTTTCAAAATCTGCAGAACGTTACACTATCAATGGACACCCTGATTGGAGAAGGATCGGTCATAGAAGGAGCGTGCGCGTTTGGGCGAAAAGTTGTTATTGGGAAGAATGTGGTCGTTCACCCGTTTTGCGTATTGGAAGAATGCACAATCGAAGATGGCTGCGAAATTGGGCCGTTTGCTCATATTCACAAAGGCAGCACGATTCGCACAGGGGCCGTTGTTGGGAATTTTGTAGAAATAAAGAATTCCGACATTGGATGCAAAACAAAGGCGAAGCACTTAGCATACATAGGCGACGCTTTTCTCGGAACAAGTGTTAATATCGGCGCTGGTGCGATATTTTGCAATTATGACGGCGTAAAAAAACACCATTCCACAGTAGAAGACCGTGCAAGCATCGGTGCGAACGTCTCGCTTGTGGCGCCAATACACATTGGCGAGAGCGCCTACGTGGGAGCTGGCAGCGTCATAACAAAAGACGTTCCGGCAGCGACATTAGCGCTAAGCAGGGCGCCGCAGGTACACAATGAAGAATGGGTTCTAAAGAAGAAAGTTACGATATAACGCATGCACTCCTCCAGCGTTGGCGAAATTGCCCCAGGGCTCTATGTTACAGCAACTCCGATTGGCAATTTGGAAGATATAACGCTACGAGCCCTTCACGTGTTGCGTGTGTGTGACCGAATTGTGTGCGAGGATACTCGCGTTAGCACAAAGTTGTTGGATGCCTACAACATAAAAAAGCCACTAATCGTGTACCATGATAGGAGTGCCGACGTTGTACGCCATCAGATCGTTGCGCATTTGCAGAATAATGAAGCCATTGCGTTAATAAGCGATGCGGGAACGCCATTAATTTCGGACCCTGGCTTCAAATTAGTAAATGAATGCATGCTGTTGAATAGAAAGGTTACAACGTTGCCAGGAGCTTCGGCAGTGCTACCAGCGGCAATCTTATCTGGCTATGCTACTCATGCGATCACGTTCTTAGGATTCGCCAGTAACCTGAGTTCTCGAGACTTCGAACTCTGGCGCACGTCTCCGACAACTTTGATTTTTTTCGAAGCCCCTCACAAGCTCGTGCAAGAACTAAGTAACCTTAGAAAGTTCTTTAAAAATCGCAAGGTTGCGGTCGTAAGAGAAATTACTAAGATTCACGAAGAAGTAATTCGCGGCTCCTTCGACGAGGTTCTGGAGCACTTTTTAAACAAAGATCCGCGCGGTGAGATCGTCATTGTGCTCGCGCCTCCGGAGTCAGAAACGCTTGAACCAACGGACATCGACGGCGACATCGCGTTAGCAATGAGCACTATGTCGCTAAAAGATTCCGTCGCGCTTGTCGCGGAAATGCGAGGAATGTCAAAAGGGGTTGTGTATAAGCGAGCAATCGCATTACGAAACTCCATTATGCCGAGAAAAAATAACGAACGTGGATTCCAACAAGACGCGGATATTGACGAATAATGACTGGCTAAAAACCAGCAATCAACTCATCAAATTGCGAAGTTCGCGGCAGCCCGAACAAACCTCAGCTCGTTATTTGACAAAAGCCATGTTTATTGCCTTAATAATACTAGAGTCCAGTGTTTTTTTGTCGCTATGGCAACATTTCGGTCCGTATTGGTTCTTTGCGCGACTGCCGCGGGAGTTACTGTATATACACTTGAATGGATAAGAAGTTACAAACGCTATGAGTTTTTGGTAAAGGGGGAGGTTTGCATCGCCTATGACCATAAGGAGGAAGCCTTAAAAGTCATTGACGCCAAAGGCTGTGTGACAATCCCGCTGACAAAAACTATGGAACAAGAAATGCGAGAACGCCTCAAATCTGAACTAACTAAAGAGGTAAAGCGTGGGTTGTTACAGGGCCCTAAAGATGCAGACGGAGAAGAGTAGGAAATAAGGCGCAACGCTTCCGCACACTGAACTTTGGTCTAGATATCTAAATTTACAACCTTGTCCGCGTTCGTCTGAATAAATTCTCGGCGAGGCTCGACCACGTCTCCCATTAGAACCGAGAAAACGTCATCCGCCTCGTCTAATTGCGAGATTTTGACTTGCAGCAGCGTTCGCGATTGTGGGTCGAGCGTTGTCTCCCACAGTTGTTCGGCATCCATTTCCCCAAGCCCTTTATAACGGTTAATTGTTAGCCCCTTACGGCCCTGCTCCATCACAAAGTTCATAAGCTGAACCGGTCCCCAAACGTTCACAATGTTGCCGTTCTTTAAACGAAATGCAACAGCACCAGATTTGAATATGTTCCGAACATCCCCCTGTGTCGCCAGCAGTGTATGCACCTCTGGCAAACTTAAAATGGAGTCTTCGAACACCCAATTTTCCGTAATTTTCGATTCTGTCCTTGATATTGTAATTCCCGGCTGTTGAGGAAACTCATTTCGAACGATATGCCACACCGCTTTGCGAGATTGTTCGATGCGCACTAGCCTTGCCACGACATTGTCTAAGCTTGTTCCTTGGGGATCTTCAAGATACCCTTCAAGCCACAATTGCTCTAGGATAGTCGCATTGTTAAAACGCCGCAAAATTTTGTCCAAAATCAACTTCGTTGTATTTATCGTGGCAATGTCTCCTCCGTCAAACGAACCATATTGGGCTGAGTACTGAATTAAGTACGATTCCAACGCGCGCTCATCCTTCAAGTATACGATAGAACTGCCCTTTATGGCCCCATACAGCGGCGGTTGCGCGATGTAGACATAGCCTCCCTCGATCAGCGCGCGCATATGGCGATAAAAAAACGTGAGTAGCAATGTCCTAATGTGGCTGCCGTCAACATCTGCATCGGTCATGATGATTATTTTGTGATAACGCAATTTCGTCGGGTCAAATTCCTCATTCCCGATCCCCGTACCCAATGCCGTAATTAGCGTGCCAATTTCAGCAGACGTTAGCACTCGATCGAACCTCGAGCGCTCTACATTAAGAATTTTTCCGCGCAAAGGCAGAATCGCTTGAAACTTGCGATCTCGCGCCTGCTTCGCCGAGCCTCCTGCGGACTCTCCTTCGACAAGGCATATTTCGCTTTTGCTTGGGTCTCGCTCGTGGCAATCGGCCAATTTCCCGGGAAGAGACGCAATGTCAAGGACGCCTTTCCTGCGAGTTAGCTCGCGTGCGTGTCGAGCTGCTTCTCGTGCAGCCACGGCGTCCAGGACTTTATTCACAATCATTTTTGCAAATGCGGGGTTTTCGTCCAGCCATACATCAAGGGCTTCAGATACCGCGCCTTCAACATATGGACGTACTTCGGACGACACGAGTTTATCTTTGGTCTGCGAAGAAAATTTCGGATCAGGAATCTTCACAGACAATACACATGTTATTCCTTCACGAATATCTTCTCCGGTTAAGTTTGACTTAAGATCTTTGTTCTTGCCGAGAACTTTAGCGTTTTGGTTTATATAATTTGTAAGCGATCGCGTTAACGCATTTTTAAAACCAGCAAGGTGCGTACCACCATCTCTTTGTGGAATATTGTTTGTAAAACACAGAACGTTTTCGTGGTAGCTATCGGTCCACTCCATTGCTAAGTCGACTGTCACGTGATCTTTCACGCAATGCACGTTCACCATTTTCGAATGAATTGCGTTCTTCCCTCTATCCAAATGGCGGACGAACTCGCATAGCCCCCCCTCGTAGTGCAAAGTTGTATTATAAATCGGGGACGCGCGCTCATCTACGATGGTAATCTTTACACCAGAATTTAAAAAGGCCAATTCGCGAACTCGGTGTTCTATGGTTGCACAGTTGAATTCTGTTAGTTTAAAAATTTCGGGCGAAGGGTAGAATTTTACGAGCGTCCCGCGTTTGTCGGTCGCAGGCCCAACGATTGCCAAAGGAGCGACAGGAACGCCATCGTGAAATGTCATCGTATGCTGGTTCCCATCTCGCCAGATCGTAAGCTCTAAGGTTTTTGACAAGGCATTAACAACAGAAACCCCAACTCCGTGCAGCCCCCCGGACACTTTGTATGAATTCTGATCAAATTTGCCTCCAGCATGCAGCTGCGTCATGATCACCTCTGCCGCGGCCACGCCCATCTCTGCGTGAATATCAACGGGAATTCCGCGTCCATTGTCCAAGATTGACGCGGCACCGTCGACATGCAGCGTCAGGATTATGTCGTCACAGTAGCCTGCCAGCGTTTCATCAATCGCATTGTCCAGCACCTCGTAAATTAGGTGGTGCAAGCCGGTGCCGTCGTCTGTGTCACCAATGTACATTCCAGGACGCTTGCGAACGGCGTCTAAGCCTTTTAATACTTTTATCGAATCAGCTGTGTAATCTGTCATCGGTGCACTTTTTCCGTCCGCATTTACGCCTAGCAATGCCATCTGCCCCCTTAAAGTCGCTTTATAAGCGAGACTTGGAAACGCCGCCCCTGTTATTCGGAAGCGGCCCCCCCCCTGGACGGGCACACCAGTACGCGACCGCGTTCTACCATGCCGGATAGTACCACAGAGAGCGCTCTTTAAAAACGAACCTGGATTTGTAGTGTTTTTGTGAGATTGGCTAGGAGAGAACTACCCAGAGAGCAGCGCCAAGTTTTTTTTTCAAACGAGTGCCTGGATGAAATCAAATTATAGGGCTCCCGACTGACGCTCCGGAAAACAAGTCCTGATGTTACAAGGCTTTGAGCTCTCAATAAACCCGGAACGTCAGATGGGATGTGTATAACGCCGAGCAGCAAGCATTGTGCGCGCAAGCGCTTGTTTTGCTAAAGTGTCGACTCGCTCGTTCTCGGGAGAGCCGCTGTGTCCCTTTACCCAAGCCCAAGTCACTCGACGCTCTTGGCAATACGCATATAGCGCCGTCCAGAGATCTTGATTTTTTACTGACTGTCCTGTTGATGTCTTCCAGCTGTTCCTAATCCAGGTCGCGATCCAAGACTCTATGCCATTTTTTAAATATTGGCTGTCCGTTGTGATTAAGGTTACTGCGTTTTTCGGAGTCGCGTTTAGAGCACTTATTGCAGCCGTTAATTCCATCCGGTTGTTGGTCGTCGCCAACTCGCCGCCAGAAAGCTCCGTTCCGATGCCGTCCTGGCGCAACAGCGCGCCCCACCCGCCAGGGCCTGGATTCCCGCTGCAGGCTCCGTCCGTGAAGACCTGAATCTCTCGGGCAGCGACAATTGTCGCGTCGAACTCCTGCCTATCAACAAGTCTCATACATCACAGAAAAAAAGCACCCCAGTCAACATGATAACTGAGGTGCTGAGTTAAAGACAGTGCTGGATGCAGCGTCTTTATTTTGCTTAAAAATGGTACACAAAGCCTGCGCCGAAGCGGAAGCCAAGAGGAATCTTGTTATAGACCTCCATTTTCTGCGCTTTAGCAGACGACAACGTAATACTATTATTCGTAGCATCGACGGCACCGGCTGCTTTTGTCTGCCAAGCGTGTGCGGCCCCCTTGTCAAGGTAGGCGCTATCCACTTTTTGCTTAATACCGAACTGCGCATCCGCTTGAAAACGAATAGCGACGCCCCCGCCTACAGCCCACATGACGCCAACACCCGGCGAGAAACTCACCAAAGAAGTGCCCTTCGCATCGACCTTCGTTGGAGTAAGTTTTGCAGTACCCGTTACGTAGTCGGTCACGGAGACTAGAGACTTCAAAATCTCGTCCGTATCGCTATATGTTGTATCGGTCCCAACATTGATTGCAAAACCAACGATCGGAGTTTTATCTACGTCCGCCGAGGTGGTGTTCTTTGCAACGATTAATATCTGCGAATTTGGCGTCAGGTAAGTTCCCTCGACACCGAACGAGGCGTAGAGCACACAGCTCTGAGAAATTTTTCCACCGACCTGGATAGAACCACCGTAGAATCCCTTCAATTTGAATGTCTGCGACACGAAAGACTCGTATGACGACGCGCTCGTCGCAGAGCCCAAAGCTAGGCTGACAGTTCCCTTTTTCTTTGTGGAATCGGTAGAAAGCGTCCTAATGAAAATACCCCCGTAAATTTCCGCACCAACGTAAAAGCCATTGGCTTCGAAGCCGCCACCAACAGTCGCGCCGAACGGTACTCCGAAACCGTTAGCTTCTGAGAATTCGACATCATTTGCAGCTTTGTCCCCTTCCTTTCTGAAGTAGGACTTAACCCCCGTATACGCGGCACTGCCCCTAACGCCCACGAAAAAACCACTCACAGACACAGACTCGGCCACCATCGGTAAGAGAAGCGCGCTGGCCAACAGCATTTTTTTTACATTCATAATAAGCTCCCAAAAAAACGACATTCCTATGTGCCAGAGCCACGAACTCGAGCACCCACTGATTCGTTGTACAATGCGGAGGGTGTGCCTTGCCACAATAAGGACAAGCATTTCTGACTGTTTTTCGAGAACTGTGGCCAACAAGCAACAGCCACGTTACACCTGCATTCCAACGGGATGCACCTCGTTCTCTTGGTAAAGGAGGCGTTTTTGTGGAAAATTCGGAGAAAAAGATGGCATTATTTAGGGACAACTACGGTTTAACTTAAACCAGCATCCACGACAAACCGATATGTATTTATCTTGTCCAATATCCTCGTCGCAATCCGTTGCCGTCGAACATGTACGGTGTGCCATAATGGCCTTTTTGCCGCAAGAGCAGATCGTGCGAATCTCACGCAGCTCATCAGCTAGCCCGAGCAGGGCGTTAGCTCCCTCAAAAACGTGAGCTTGCCAGGAGGTCCGCAGACCGTAGCACATAACGGGAACATTTCGGCAAGACGCGATATCCCCCAATTCAAGAACTTGACTGTTCGTTAGAAATTGAGCCTCGTCAACGAGCAAGACCGCCGTAGACGACAAGTCTAACGACAGAAACGAATATTCCTTGTAGAACAAATCGCTCTTTCTAGACACGCCAAGACGACAGACACACTCCCCCGCCTTATCGCACCCCTTATAAGTAAATACGCGCGGAGTCAGCCCCTTTGATTCATAGTTATGGGCCACCTGAAGCATGGACGTAGTCTTGCCAGCGTCCATCGCTCCGTATGTGAATATCAGCTTTGCCATTAACTCCCCCTCAATACCCAGAGGCGGCGCCCGACCTGTTCAGAACACCACCGCGCGCTCCACGCAGCCCGCCACATGAGCCCCCCGCTGTATTCACGCGTTTCATGTGAACATGGCAGAAAACATCAACATCGCCCTACGTTAAGACAGAGCATCCTTTAGCAACTTTCCAGCCTTAAATTTAGGAGCCCGATGTGCTGGGATCCGAATTTTTTCTCCAGTCCGAGGATTCCGCCCTTCCGACGCAGGCTTGTCGATGGCCAAGAACGAGCCAAAACCAACCAAGCGGACCTCGTCCCCACGTTGCAGCGACTCTGTTATAGAATCAAACACGGCTTCGATTGCCCTTTCGGAATCTACTTTCGTCAGACCACTCTTCTCGCTGACACTTGCCACTAACTCGCCTTTGTTCATGCGAAGTTCTCTTTGAACAATTATCCTGGATGCATACTAGCTAGTTGGATTCGCTTGAGTCAACGTTTTTATGTGTAATGTATAGGTTCGTGCGCTTGAGCCACGTCTTGTAGCCCCTAGAATGTCTTAACGCTCCCAACTTAGAGCCTTGGGAAAGGATAAAGCCCCCATAGATAAAGCCCCCTATAAACAATAGCTTTCATCCGCGCAGGCACACTTCTGTAGAGCCGTGCAAGTATTACTTATTGCGTAATATCCAAAATACTATACACTATATACACAGCGGTGCTGTAGTTTATGGAGGTCATCGTATATGAATAAAATTTTTACATGGGGGTTGCTGATGTCTATGGGGTTATCAGAAGCTAGCGATTCGGCAACAGTGTATGATTCGCTGGCAAAACCGCAGAATGTCCCGTCACGAAGCACAAACAGAAGCGGAGTAGAAAGCGGGATAGAAACTGATCAGTCGAACTGGGCGGAGTTATTAAATCAATTCTCCCAAAAGCCTGATAATGTCGAAATTGGTTCTTTCAAATATTGGGAAGCTTGTTATCACCATGCACGAGATCTTGCAGATGTTCTTGAAAGAGTAGGAGATAAAGAAGGAGCTGCGGCTGTTCTCGCACAGTGCCCAGTTTTTCTCGCAGTACTCTGGGCCGCAGGTAATAATAAATTGAACCCGTCTTCTCATGGCGTAGAAGAAGCAAAGACAGCCGCGTCTCACTTAGCCGCCTTGGGCAGAAATGCCTTAAATAATCCACGTAACAGAACATTAGGCAGTGCCATCGCAAGCCGGATGCCAAAGTCTTAGTCTTGCAATAGCCAGTTGCGCAGCGACCTTTCCCGTGGCCGCTTACTCTTTTGCAGGCATCACGCGTTTTATTCTGCCGCAAACAAGTAACACACCGGTAGTCGTGAGGTACGAAATCGTCAACGAATGCAGTCGGCGTACAGCATTGAAAGCAGCCTGCTCAGATTGTTCAAAATGACTATTCCAGGACAAACTGCTTGGAGTAATTATTTGGAAAGAACTAGCAAGAAGAGTTTTGAAAAATGCATTTTGTGTGCCGCGTCCGGCTAAAACCGCCAGCTTTACACCGGGATACGGTATGAACGAATGTTCAATCATCTGTCCGATAAACGTTGTTAGCGTTGCGACTCCGTCAAGCGGCGGGCACTTATGAAAAAGCCGAACGTAGGGAAGAAATTTTCTTAAATCGCAAACGCTAGAGGGGACTGGCATACGATAAAGTTCGCGCTTTAATTGATTCAACAAGGTCACGCAAACATCGCCTTTACTGGCGATCTCACCGTATGTATCCTCGCTCTGAAGCGCAATCTGTGTAAATTCGTCAACCAACGCCAACCCCGGCCCGGCGTCAAACGCAATCGGCTCGCCATTCGCGGGCAAAATTGTCACAGACGAGACATCAGACACGTTAATGATAGCGATGTCAGAAGGGGGCTCAATATCTCCCAGCTCCACGGCTCTGTCCACCACAGCGCGGTAGTATGGCGCGTGCAAAAAATGCCCATTTCCGCCAGCGATGGCATCAGTCCTGTGAAAGTCATACGCCACGGGAATTCCAAGCTTAGACACTAGCAATTTGGGAGAACCAAGAAACCAGGTCGCGTTGTTAAAAAAAATTGGCTGCCCGTACAGCCCAATGATGGTGGGCGTGCAATGAATGCGTTCGAACAAAAGCCGACTTGCTTGCACAAACCAATCCGAAACCTCTGCATCCAAGGCATGAATTAATTTCTTGTCCGGACTGTTGCTCGTGTTGACGTTTCGCTTAAAGGCTGTCAGTCGTTGTCGTAAGTCCGGAGGGTAGGGCAAAAATAACGATGCTGTATCCATGATTTTTTTGCCGTCGGTCAGAGCCAACGAAACCTGGACTCCGATCATGTTGCCGTAGATCCCAACAGAATGTACAAAATCCATGATGCGAACCCGCCTGACCAATTCCGCAGAATTCTACCACAGTCTTTTGTGAGAGAAATAAATCTATTTTATAATCTTCAAAAATCTTTCGTGCCACAATTCCGCAAGTGACTCCCTGGCGATTCACACGACAAACGAGTATCATCAGCAAAAGCATGCCTACTGGCATTTGTTCCATTCCCGCAATGTTTCCATTTGTAATTGAAATGCATGAGCAGCTCGACAGCACGAATAGTGCGGCCAAGCAGCGAATATTGAAGCAGGAAGATTTGTCATACCACGCGCTTCTGTGTCGGGACCAAAAAAAGGGACGTGGAACGAAAGGACGTTCGTGGGTGTCGTTGGATGGAAACATTTTTTTATCGGCGGTCATTCCTTTGCCAGGAGTGCCAGATTCGGAACAATTGTCGTTGTCTTCTGGTTTAGCAGTTTTGCGGACAGTGGAACTGCTGTGCTCCGCACCCGATATCTCTGCCGCGCCACAAATTTCACTGAAGTGGCCAAACGACGTGCTAATCAACGGGGAAAAAGTCAGCGGAATTTTGATTGAAATTGTTGAGAGCTTTGCCGTTATTGGCGTTGGGCTAAACCTCGTGGATGCACCGCCCCTGGCAACATATTTGAACAAATACGCCAACAACGTTTCCTTTTGGCCAGCAGTGTACACGCTGCTGTTAAAGCTCTCTACAATTGCTGCGAAGACAAGATATCCAGCGGAAAAACTCGAGTGGTGCGTGAACAAAAAAAATATTCAAACGCCCCCTATTTAATGTCCTCGATTTTGCCATCAACGCCAAGAAATACGCCGCGTTGACGTCAGTATGGGCATAATTTGCATTTTTTGAGGATTCAGTGTTGTAATCAGTGTACGGGCCAATCGAGCCCCGCAATGGATGCTGCATCAAAATAGACGCGCGCGTCTGACCCCGTAGCAGTGTCTACCTTAAACGTCTCAATAAATCAAAGGAACGTGCATATGGTGATTCAATTAATTTTGCCAAATGGACAGGCATGTCCAGCAATAACAAATCTTCAGGTGAAGAGAACAGAACAATGCAAGCAAGTGCGACTAAAGTGTTTCTCCCCGTCCGAGATCGCCCTCCCTGGAACTTATGTGTTGAAGGCCGACGACGAGGTGTTGAGTTCTGGCGTGCTCAAATTCGTGTCAGAGCCCGATTCGTTAGGCATGCGGCTTCTGACGATTTCAGACGATTCTTCAGAAGATGACGGCTCAGAATTAATGAATCTGACGCCATGCGTTTTCGATAAGACCATAAAATTTTCAGAACAGACTGTTCCACACCTCATCAACATCACGCTGCAAACCGATTGGTTGCAACAAAGCGCTGGCGTATTGGACTTGGGGCCGAAAATCGCAGCTCAGTTTCCAACGGGCATCATAAACAGTCTGAATACCACGTTTGGAGAATGTGTGCACCAAACGCAAAAGTCCGGTTATACGGTTTTGGAGTCCTCTTTTACGCAAATTGTTCCTCCATCAACTGGGGTTTTGGATGTCTACCCTGCGTTAGGAAACGTGTGCGTGGGTGAAACGCCCTCTCAAATCAAGCGGTATTGGTTTAAGTGTGCGTGGCGTATCGCTTGGGAATATGAGCAAAAACGTGTGGAAAAATTGTCGTTCACACTTCCGTTCAGCCCGATTGGGGATTTCGAGGAATCGCTGCACATTAAAGCCGATGAAGTAGAGACGCTTGCGGGCTTCAAGCCTTCTAATGCTACGTTGGGGCACCTGTGGGGCCACATTGTCAGGCAAGCACTGAAAGGCATTAAAGAAACGCTATATGACAAGTACTGCCCAACCGTTTCGTGCTCTGTGCCATTTCGTGTTGGCGCGACGTTGCACCTTGGGCAGCCTGTGGCAATTAATTGCAGCACTGTAACAATTAGCGGTCGTGTGAGCGCGGTGAATTGCGCTTGTGAAGAAGGAAACAAACAGTCTGCTGAAGTAACAATATCGACTTGTCCCGAATGGTTAAGAGCATGGCAACGGACTGACCATATATTGCAAAATATTGAAGAAACTTCATCGTTAGAGGGGCTTGTTGAAAGTGAACTTTCCGAAAATAGCGCAATCGCTGAAATATTGGTTGAAAATGATGCGGGCAGCCAATTGGAACAGCTGGCGTCGAAAAAATTCGCAAGTATGCAGGACGTGAACGCATTTATAGATGCGTCACCAACACGCATTTTTGTGCGGCTGAGAGATTTAAAAACAAAACGACACCTTACTCACACACTTACAGGTTCACTGAGGGCAGGTCCACTGAGGGCAGGTTCACATGCGGACTTACCAGCAGATTTACGTGGAGGAACACTATGATTTTTCTTAATTACAAACACTTGGACGACTTTTTTCAAATTTCAGGAAACATTGTTAAGCCGACTGATGGCATTAATTCAGCTGAAGCCACACTTTGCGTCCAAACGCGCAAAAATTTTGACGTAAGCCAGCGTATTCGCGTGATTGCTCGTATTGTTCCAAAATATGTTTCAAGAGAGTTGGTTATGACGTGTGACAGTGGCAGACGCAAATTTGCACCGCTGATTTTCAAAGAAGATCAGTTGATTGCTAGCGTCCAATTGCGTGTTATTGAGGCTTTTGGCAGCGATATTGCGCACGATTCGCTCTTGCTAGAGAAATCGTTTCCTGGCGTACCGCATCAGGCCAGTATGAATTTCGCATATTCGGGCACACGAACTCTTACATACCACGAACCGATCGCTGGAACCAAGCAGCCGCTGTGGCACATTGGCGGAATTTGGAGCGGCGACAACATTGAATCCCTCTTTGTCTGCCCAATAGTCCGTCCAGAAAGGCCGACTGAAGTAGAGGTCGCGCGCGTTATTCGTTCACAAACAGCGAATTTTGATGAGTTTGCGGTAGTTCCCGAAGACACGCAGCCCTGGAACCTTCGGGAGTGTGTAGAAAGTGGCGGGATTAAAATAAACACCAATGGAGCAATGGTAAAATCTTCAGCCGTTGAGAACATATCAAAAGAAAACATAACGATTGTATTTATGGAGGAACGCGATGCAAAATAATGTACAACGCAAGGGCTGTCGTAGCAGCGATCATGACATTTTGGTCTTAGCGCAAACCATATACGGAGAGGCCAGGGGGGAACTAAATTATATGGAAGGAGGCTTAGCGGCTCTAATTGCGGTTGGAAACGTTGTCGTGAACCGCCTCAGTAAAACGCAATCGGTTGAAAGCGTATGCAAGCAGCCCTTGCAATTTTCCTGCTGGAATTCGACTGACCCTAATTTGCTCGAAATCAAAAACGCAACGGTTGCCCGGCCGCCGGAGTTTGTGACGTGCTTGTGGGTTGCTGAAGGCGTGTTGCGCATGAATTGGCCAGATTTAACAAACGGCGCAACACATTACTATTCGCACCACATGAAAACGCCTCCGTATTGGGCACCAAAGATGAAAATCCAAGCCAAAATTGGGCATCACATATTCTTAAAAGAAAAGGAGCATTAGGATGACATTCTCATTAATTAGTGCAGCCTTGGGGTTTGTTGAGTTTGCGCCAACTTTAGTGAAATGGCTATCAGGCAATCGGGATGTCGAAAAAATTGCGACCCAGGTTGTCGAAATAGCGAAGAAAGTGACTCAAACGTCTTCATCTGACGACGCGCTAAAGAGGTTGAGGGAAAACCCGGACGCAGCCCACCATTTTCATAATGAAGTACTGAGGCTTGAAACGGAGTGGGAAATTTCCCTGCTTGAAGATCGGCAACGTGCTCGCGAACGCGACTTGGCGTTGTTGAAAGCCGGGCATGCGAATAAACGCGCGGATTTAATGGTTGTATCCGCTGCGCTGGGTTTGGTGCTATGCTTGCTTTCGTTGGCTTTTTACTCGGATATGCTTCCCGGAGAGGCGGTTGGGATTATTTCCACAATCGCAGGAATTTTTGGCGGATGTTTGAAGGACGCGTTTGCGTTCGAATTTGGGTCGTCTCGCGGCAGTCGCGTGAAAGATTCGACTGTGGCGTCCATGATTGAAAGGATTGGAGCGTGATGATGGCGACAGGTATACACATCCCATCTGACGTTCCGGGTTTCTTGAGGGCTCAAGGCATTGAAACATCAGCATTTGTTCCCCGGAGCGTCAGTCGGGAGCCCTATAGGTGTCATAAAATGGTAAAAAAGGTCGTTGATGCAAGATTTTAACTGCGGTTATGTATGAAAATTCAGGTTCATTGGTGGTCAAGGGTATCCATCATTGCTAATAATTTTTTCTGCGCCGGTCAGTTGCTAAGAATTCCGATCATTTTTTTTTGCGTATTGCTTGCAATCGTCCTGGTTAGCCTAACGTTGCTGTACTCAGCAGGGCATGGGCTGTCTCCTTGGTGTTTGAAGCAGTTTTATCACTTCATTGCCGGACTCTTCGTGATGAGTGTGATTGCAACAACCCCCATTCGATTTTGGGCAAGTTTCGCATATGTTTTTTACGCGGTCGCCTTACTTGGATTAGCGTTGACGGCGGTGCTGGGCTCAATCGGGATGGGCGCGCAGCGGTGGCTCACGATTGCCTCTATTCGATTTCAGCCGTCGGAATTAATGAGGATTGCTCTTGTTGTGGCTCTTGCTCGGCGGTTGAGTGATGTTCCAAGTTCCAGCGGAGGGTTTGGGGGTGTTCGGGGGATTTCGACGTCGTGCATATTAGTCATTATTCCCGTGCTGATAACGCTAAAACAGCCAGACTTAGGAACGGCCGTGTTGTTAACGGCGGGGAGCGTGGCGACTTTTTTCTTCGCCGGCCTGCGGTGGCGCGTTATCTTTTCAACGTTGTTCTGTCTGGGAGCAATGGCGCCCGTGTTATGGCATTTCCTGCGTGACTATCAGAAAAACAGGATATTGACGTTTCTCAATCCGGAAAAAGATCCATTAGGCAACGGCTATCATATCATTCAGTCGAAAATTGCGATTGGATCTGGCGGATTTTGGGGAAAGGGCTTTATGCATGGAACCCAAGGGGCGCTGGATTTTTTGCCAGAGAAACATACTGATTTTATTTTCACGTTACTTAGCGAAGAGTTTGGCTTCATTGGGGTAGTGCTGCTGATTGCCTTGTATTCGACCTTGATATTTTTCAACTTTAGCCTAACGACGTTGCTGAAAGATGATTTTGCAAAGTTGGTTATTGCGGGATTAACGGTGTCTTTTTCCCTATACGCGATAATCAACATATCCATGGTCGTTGGGCTGTTGCCAGTGGTAGGAATTCCGCTGCCTTTGGTCTCATATGGGGGAACCTCGCTGATTACGCTGCTAATTGGGCAAGGTATCATTTTGTCCGCAGCGTTTTCTCTTCCTAAACGGCATGACATAAGCTCGTTTCTCAGGCGAAGTTAGTTTTACTACTTTTTATTTCCTAGAGACTTCTTTTCTTTCTTCATTGAAGACACTTTGCTCTTATTTTTCGGTTTTACCTCAGGAGCTGGCGTAACTGGCATTGCTTCGGGGGCTGGAGCAAGATCGGGGGCAGTCGCATCAGGAGCTGGAGGATCCTCCGCCGTTGGAGCTAGGGCTGCAACAGGAGCCGCATCAGGAGACGCTGGTGCTTCAGACGCAACAGGACTAGACGGTTCGTCTGGCGATGGGAGTGAAGCTTGCTCTGATCCTTCAAGTGCTTCAGGTGCCCCCGGCTCCTCTGCAATCTCTGTATCTTCCCCCTTTTTCTCTGCAGCTTCTTCTTTCGGCTCAGGTGCATATTCTTCAGCCGCCTCCCCTACTGAGTCCGCTGCCGGTTCAGCTTTAGTAGTGTCTTCTGCCCCCGGCTCCTCCGCAGTCTCTGCATCTTCTCCCTCTTTCTCTGCAGCTTCTTCTTTCGGCTCAGGTGCATATTCTTCAGCCGCATCCGGTCCGTCTGCAATATTTACCTCTTCGCCCTTTTTCTCCTCAGCCGTCTTTTTTGGCTCAGCTGCATCTTCTGCTGCATCTTCTACAGGTTTCGCTTTATCAGGTTCAGTTTCATCTGATTCACCTTCCGCCCCTTCGCCCTTTTCGTCCACATCTTCTTCAGACTCCGCTTTGTCAGTTGCATCCGGTTTATCCGCAATCTCTGCCTCTTCATCTACAGCTTTTGCTACCGATTCCCCTGCATCTTCTGTTGCATCTTCTGCCCCCGCCCCTTCGTCCTGCTCAGCGTCATCCGCTTTCGGCTCGTCTACATCATCTGCTGCAGATTCGGCGTTCTCAGCGTCGTCCGATTTCAGCTCGTCTACATCATCTGCTGCGGGTTCGGCGTCCTCAGCTTCATCCGATTTTACGTCCGCATCTGTTTCGCTGTTTGCATCTTCTTCAGACTCCGCTTCGTCAGTTGCATCCGGTTTATCCGCAATCTCGCCCTGCTCAGCGTCATCCGCTTTCAGCTCGTCATCATCTGCTGCTTCTGCCTCCGCCTCCTCGCCCTCTTCATCTACAGATTTTTCTACCGATTCCCCTGCATCTTCTGCTGCGAACTCCTCGCCGTCTGATCCGCCATCTATCCCTTCGGTTTCTTGCTCAGCTGCATCTTCTGCTGCGGTCTCTGCCCCCGCCTCTTCATCCTGCTCAGCGTCATCCGCTCTCGGCTCGTCTACATCATCTGCTGCGTCCTCCGCGTCATTTGTTTCGCCATCTATTCCTTCGGTTTCTTGCTCAATCACGTCAGCGAACTCATCGCCATCTGGTTCGGCTACGTTTTCTATACGGGTCCCAGCTGAAACGTTGGGATTTGACAGTCGTTCATCCTCACTGGCTTCTGGATTTTCCGGACTGAGTTTCAGCAGGGATGAGTATAGTAGCATTGCGTCCTCATCCGCCCCGTTTATTTCACCATTTTGCCCTTCAGCTGCATCTTCTGACGCGTCCTTCGCGTCGTCTGGTTTTTGCCATTCTGGAACAACGTTGACAGCTAAATCACAAAGCATATCATTCACCGGATCGTTGCCTGGGTCACCACCACTATCACCGAGTACAACACTGTCATCAGTCTCATCGCTTAACGCAAATCTGCCATCTGCAACATCGCCATCCACATCGTAGCTGCTATCATCGTCAATTTCAGCGTGTCCTGTTGACAAACTCACTAGGCTCAAAAACAGAATTTTTTTTAAAAGGTCGCTCATTTTTAATTCCACAATGCACCAAGCCGCCAATAAACACCGAAATCTACGAAGGACGGTCGCTCGCTACTCTCTCAAGTCGGTTCGCGCTATTCGTTATTTTTAATTATAAAAAATTTGCTTTACCACAATCATGTCCGAATCTTCACCGTCGACCTTCAGCGATTGCCCCACAGTTATGGTATACGGCGGAGTCAGACCATTTAAGGCAACCAGGCGCTCGGGGTCCATGCTATACGCCGCGGCGATTTTGTTTATTGTGTCCCCCTTTTTCACTCTATATTCGGAGACAACTGGCTGGGCGTGCAACACCTCAATTCTGTCTGGAGATCGGACCGTGCTACATCCCGATGCGATGGCCGCCATAGCGAGATAATATAAGGAGTTTTTCATAATGAGGGGATATAAACGAACCTTCACTTACGTTAAGTCTAATAAATGAAGATTAAAATTTCTTTAATCTTACCTTTTTAGATTGGCACGACCTAGCGCTCTATAGGGCTCCCGACTAACTCGCCAGGTGGATTTTTGTAGTTTTACAATGCTTTGAACTTCAATAAGACCCGAAGAGTCTGGGATATGTATAGCATTTTAGTGCTCAAGCGTTAACAATCAGCACGTAATCCACAAATTGAGGGATTCTATTGAGCAGCGAATTTCTGCGAGCGTTCAGTGGGCGTGAGCTCCACCATCTCTCGTTTTTGACCTTTTTCTCTAGGCGAAGCCAAATCCGTTCTTCAAATTCACCAATCCAGCGGCAATCCTAAACTTTATATCAAATCTTATCCTTTTGTTTCTATACCTCTGCTGCATAATTCGGAAGCGCTTGATTTCGCCTCAAGGATTTTGTCGGTTCCCCAGGTTTTCGCTGCACAAATTTTAATGTAGCCAACGCCCATTTTCGTACAACACCCATGTTCTCTGCCGCATTATCATTTCGACGGCACGCCTTATCTAAGCAAACATCCAACCTCCAGTGCAATGTATTTTCAATC
>JAIRNK010000033.1 GCA_031258095.1 Holosporales bacterium | reverse complement strand
TCATCAATGCGTTTACGCATATTCTTAGCACTTTGGTGGGGTATCAATTAACTGACGACAAACCGCAGATAAAAGGCATTTGCAACACATTGGTTTAATCCATTATTCGCGTAAATAGGATAGTATACATCTGTTTCATTGGAAAATCGTTTGCTGCCCGCGGTTTGTCCTGACTGGCGCACAAATTTGAGCCAACGGAGCGTTAATTACAAGCACCGCCATTGGCTAACGTTGCATTTTTATCCGTAACCATGGCCATGAACTGGGCTTCAGAAACGATCGCATCTTGCACATAGGCCTCGCCGGAAAATCGCCAGACTGCGCCCCGAGTATGTATTTTTTGTACTTTTAAAGATAGCGTGTCTCCTGGCCGGACTGGCTTGCGGAATTTTACGCCATCAATCGTCATAAAATATATTGACGGGCGGGCGTCGCATTGACCTGATAGCGCGACTACTGCGGATGTTTGCGCCATTGCCTCGACAATCAATACTCCAGGAAAGATCGGGTCGTGTGGGAAGTGCCCGTTGAAAACTTCCTCGTTTAGTGTAACGTTCTTTACGCCTGTTGCCTCTTCTCCAGGGACAACATCCAACACTTTATCAATAAGCAAAAATGGATACCTATGTGGAAGAATTCGCAAAATGTCAGAATATGTTAGATCCATAAGAACGCACGAAAACAACCGAACACTGAAATTTAGCATAATCTTTTAACAAACGGAGGCCCAGTTTTTGCGGGAAATACATACAGGGGTCCCGACTGACTCGCGGGGTGGCTTTTTGTCGTTTTACAATGCTTTGAACTTCAATAAAACCCGAAGACCCAGATGGGATATACATACACACACCATCTAGGTCTCCAGGTTTATTTGGGTTCCTCAAATGCTTACAAAATCAGTATTCGTCCTCTGAATAATCATCCGGGCGCCCTGTCTTACGCGAAGGAATGACTTTAGCCTGAGTCTTAAGCGGGACCCCTTCCCACGAAAGAATGACTTTTGGGGGCTTTTGGGGGCGTCCCATATCTCCGCGTATAGGGGGAGCTGCAGCTGTACGCGCTCCCTCAACGTCGGGCGCTTGTTTATGGGAGCCCTGACCCCAGTCAGGTTTCTTCCTTTTTCCAGTGTCGCCAATCGCTGCAAAATCTGGAAAATTCTCGGGAGAGAGAGGGTTACGACTTGATTTTTGCCTTTTTGGCCTACCACTCCCGGAATAAGAAGACCTACCACGTTGATTGCCGGAGGATTTAGGCCTGGGCTGGAACAGATCTTCAAGGGGGGGCAGGCCATCCAATTCGCCAACGTAAGGAGGCCTCTCGGGCACATGCGGCACAGGTTCAACTGTTGGACGAGTTTTGACTTGCGCTGTATCGGGTCGCGGCCCAAAGAGATCTGTTAATTCATGTTCCAGATCAGGCATAGCCATTCTGGCATTACCTGCAAAGAGATCCCACTCTGGACCAATCCTGAAGTTCCATTTATTAAAAAACGCGTACACCATTAGGTATACAGCAGCTGGGACTTCTATATCAGGAGGAGGGCTCAATAGACCTATTTTTCGCCTAACAAACTCCAGAAGTAACATATCGCATCTACAGTCGTTTTGTTGTGACTCAGATAAATCGAAGAGGAATGGATAAGTACCGAGCCACGCATCATTAGTTGCGCGAGTACTTGCGTATGATGTCATCCTTGTTGGGACGCCCTTTATCGAGTCAACGTTTTGGCAACCATTCATACAGCTGTTGATTATATCCTGTAGACGTTTTGACGTTTTGCCAGTCGTTCCAGTACTTAATGATATAACATTCGGATCAGTAATACCGTTCGTCAAAAGTTTTGATAAGGGGCAGACAACACGAGATCCGCTAATTGCAATCTTTTTGTCCCAGTTGGGGGAATCGAGCACCATACTGTATAGATGAAACAGATTCCCAGTAGCAGACACCGCTGCCTCTGTCGAGGCACGCCCATCCTGCACGAAAAAACTAATCGCAACAACGAACGACTCTATCAACAACTTTCGCAAACTCAACACTTTTCCTTCTCCATATCTCAAGACCGACACATGACAATAAGCTATACCAAAGGTTAAAATCAACTGGGCACCATAGTGTGCGACCATTCCCCACTAAAATGGGATACTCCTTGCAGCGTTTATAAAAAAGATACTACTGTGCGACCCCCGAAGACGCGCCTTTTAGTTGCCCGCACGCCGCCGATATGTCTTGTCCTCGTGGAGTTCTCGTCATAACGGGCACGTTGGCTTTTGCAAGAATCTGGGCGAATCGGGCGATCTGCGAGTTGGAGGAGCATTCAAACGGCGCCCCCGGCCACGGATTCCAGGGAATTAAGTTCACTTTTGCAGAAATCCCTTGAATTAGCGCGACCAGTTCTTTCGCCTGCTGCTCGGAGTCGTTAATGTTTCGCAGCATTACATATTCGAACGTTATTTTGCGAGCGTCATTCGTATTGGGATACTCCCTGCACGCGCGGATAAGTTCACTTACTTTGTACATATTATTTATTGGCATAATCCGACTGCGGATATTGTCATTTGGGGCGTGCAAAGATACAGCCAAATTTATGCCCAACTCTGTCCCGCAACGCACGATAAACGGAACGACTCCAGACGTTGACAGGGTTATGCGCCGTCTAGAAAAAGCAAGCCCGTCCGAATCCATCATGATTTTTATCGCATTAGCGACATTCTCGTAATTATGAAGTGGCTCCCCCATCCCCATCATCACAATATTTGTCAGCGTTCGCTTGCTATTCAGCGCGCCAGAGTCGGATATCCGCTGCCTCGCAAGCATTACCTGAGCGACAATTTCGTGCGTCTCCAAATTTCGAACAAAAGGCTGCGTTCCTGTATGGCAAAACGAACACTTCCCGCCACACCCCACTTGAGACGAAACGCATAAAGTGCAGCGCTCGCCTTCGGGAATCAGTACCATTTCAACCATTTGGTTATCGGAGAGCCGCAACAAGAACTTTTCTGTTCCGTCGGACGACGTCAGCACGCGCTCAAGGGCAGGACACGCTATTGAATAGTTCATTTGGAGCTCAACTCGCATGGGGGTCGGAAGATTGCTCATCTCGTCGAAGGAAGTCGCGCTCTTGCGGTATATCCAACCCCAGACCTGGTCAGCTCGCCACTTTGGAGCGTTCATCTGCTCAAAAACGGTCGCAAAGCTATGTCGAGTAAGGTCCAAAAGATTCATTGATTAAAGCTCTTCAGCATCATCCGTGGATAAAACCGGCAAATCCTCGTCAAAATCGCCATCTTCAACCGAGTCAACGTCTTGAACAATTCCCCCTTCGTCAACGTCAAAATCCAGCTCGTCTGCGGTTTCTATGTCAGGACTGCTCACACTACTTACAACGCGCCTCTTGCTGGATCTTTCGCTTGAACTGAAATCAACGACCATTCCGCACTTAGGACAAGCCGGAGTTGGCTTCTTCAAGTCGTAGTAGTGTACGGCACACCCCGCACACACCCTTTTCTTTCCCCATGCGTAACTTTTCACGGACCCTCTCACTGGCACATTGCGTGCCGCTATGCTCATTTGGCGTGATAATACCACGAATTGATTGTTAACATCACTTTAGCAAAAATAAAAACTGTCGGCTTTCACGCCGGGAACTTCGTAGCGCACGTGCTTGATTTTATTCGCTAATGGCGCAAGACTTTTCGTAAGAAGCGGCGCGTTTAGATTGTTGGTCTTGTTTTCAATTAAATCAATCCGTCTAAAAAAATCGCTAGCGTTTCCTACTGTTGACCTGCGCTTCGATAAAAACGAGCCGAAGGCATCCTCTTCACCACTCCCTGAAGCCAGTGAGGACGTTCCTGTCCCCAGCGCGGAAATAGATTGTGACTCCAGCGTACCTAGCATTGTGCACATATCTAACGACGCGCCCTTGCATCCTCTATCCGAGCGATTCACAATTCCTTCGCGCGCAGTAAAAAATCTGGAGATGGCGCGCCATGTTGGCTCTTTTCGACACGCGTGTGTTAAGGCACTGCTGAAAATATTGCAGGTCTTGGCGTTTTTTACGTTGTGCTCCGGCTTTACGGCAATGTTTATTTTGTGGAAATACGGGCGAGACCTTCCAGATTATGATTTCTTTCTAAACTACAGTCCTCCAACAATTTCGCGTATATACGATCGCGCGGGAACTCCTTTGCAAGATCTGTCAGAAGAACGCCGCATTTTCACGCACTTGTCGGACATTCCTCCCATCCTTGTTCGAGCATTTCTTTCTGCAGAAGACAAAAATTTTTACAATCACTGCGGAATAGATTTTTTGGGGCTAATAAAAGCTGTCATGCTAAATACCAGGCAACAGCGTTGGAAAACCGCGCCGATCGGCGGCTCGACGATTACGCAACAAGTAGCGAAGATGTTCGTCGTTGGAAATGAGCAAAACTTCACTCGCAAAATAAAAGAAGCGATAGTCGCGTTCAGATTGGAAAATGCGCTGTCCAAGGATCGAATTCTAGAGTTGTACTTGAACAAAGTGTATCTCGGTTTGGGGAGTTTTGGAGTCACAGTTGCAGCTCAAACATATTTTAACAAGAGGCTCCAAGACATTTCACTGTCAGACGCCGCGTTTTTAGCATCCCTGCCCAAAATGCCCACGCATAACAAAAACCGCTACGAAAGAGCCCTGAACCGCCGCAATTGGGTCTTGCAAAAAATGGAAAAAAACAGGGCTATTTCCCCGATGGAATGCAAAATAGCGCAAAAAGAAGAGCTCCCAATGTATGATTACTCGTCATTGCACAAGTATCAAACAAACGCATATTACGTAGAGGAGGCTCGTCGAGAGCTAATTCGTATTTTTGGAGAGAAAGCCACCTACAACGTGGGAATTGAAGCTACGTTGACAATACATCCGCAAATTCAACAAATAACAGAAGATGCCTTGCGTTATGCTTTAGAGCGTTATGATGCAAGGCATGGTTGGCGGGGCCCGGTAGGACACATAGATCTTGTCAAAACCCCAGACTGGAAATCAGCTCTAGAACAAATGCAAGTCAGCGATCTAAAACTTTCTCCGGCCGTTGTGCTGTCTTTATCTCAAGGAATCGAGGTTGGTCTCCCTAATGGTGAGACAACAGTTTTAAAACCAAATACGTTTTCAATACGTGCCAAAAACTTGAAAAAGGGGGATCTTGTATACGTCAGAGAAAATGACGACAAGTGGGAGCTTGCACAAATCCCCGCAGTGACTGGCGGAATGGTTGTTCTTGATGCCAAAACCGGGGAAATCTTGGGGATGGCCGGAGGATATTCGTTCGGAATGAGTCAGTTTAATTGCGCAACGCAAGCACTACGGCAACCTGGGTCCACGTTCAAGCCGTTTGTATACCTCACCGCTTTGGAACATGGCTTTAGTCCCAATTCAATTATCAATGAACGACCCGTCTCCTTTCCGACATCCGGGGGATCTTACACCCCACACAATTACAACAGGGGTTCATATGGAGGCCCAATGCCGATGTCCTTGGGGCTGATAAAGTCTCGAAACGTGTTAACAGTGATTTTGGCGAACAAAGTCGGAATGCATAGAGTTTCAGATATCGCTAAAAAACTTGGTGTCGGTGATTACGTGCCAAACGATTTGTGTGTTGCGCTTGGATCTCATGAAACGTCTGTTATTAAGATAGCTGGCGCTTATGCAACATTCTTTAATGGTGGCAAGATCGTAACTCCGACGATGTTTTTGAATATCTCAAGCTTGTTTAGGTGTAAAGAGGTAGGATACCTGTATCAGTCCAAGCAAAACACTAGGATGCTTGACTTAGTGAGTTGTTCTGCGGATATGTTCAATTTTTCAAAGGAACAGCTGAAAGCAAGCGACCTAAAGGCGGCAAGCATCGCACAAATGAAAGATATGCTGGCGCGTTGTATAACTCAAGGAACAGGACGCAATCTTGCGTACTTGTTGCAAAAATTCTCAATTAAGCTTTACGGAAAAACTGGGACGTCTAACGATTTTAAAGATGCGTGGTTTGTTGGCGCTGTTGAAACGACAGAGCGCCTTAATTTATTGCGCCCAGGAAGGCCGCTTGTTATGGCCGTCTTTATTGGACATCCGATTCCAGCATCTCTGGGGCAGCATGAGCACGGCTCAAGAGTTGCGCTTCCAGCAATTGACTATTTTGTAACCGCGCTATGTTCTGATGAGCAAGACGCGTAACTGTAGCTAACCGCAAGACGCGAGTTCTCTCTTTTTACGTTTGGCTACATTCGCTCTCCCCTTTTTAATACTTGTGAATATTTTTCTACCAAAGGCATGTACATTCGGTATAGAATCATTATACGGAACGTATGGCGCATAATAGGGATGTTTGTTGCGCCAACAAAGTAGAATACGTTTTTTACTAAATAGGGGAAGAGCCATGAAAAAAATAAACGAAACAGGTCTTATACTATTAGCGCTCGCTAGCGCAAGTTGTGGTGGCGAATTAGTTGCGGGTGATTTACAGTGGCCGCTAAACGTAGATCCTTCTGGAATACCAATAGGTAACAATGGTGCCTATTTATTACCCAATGAAATAAATGTTCTTCCACCTGAAAATCGAGTTGAGCGTATTGATGAAGTAAATGAAGTGGATAATATCATTCTAGATATAGGACAGGACATAGCCCCCCCCCCAATACTCGACGAACTAGGAGATCGCATAAGAGAACTTGCACCATTCGTACGCGGCCTCAGAAACGTAGGAAACGCGATTCGGCGCGTCTTCTTTTTCAGCATGCGAACCTTTTTGGGCATAGACGTGGAGCCGTTTCGAGTCAGAGAAAATCCCGCAGCTCGTCCAGACGAAAACCCGTTGTTTGACCATCATTAATTGCTTTCATTCGGACCCAGATGTCCGCGCATTTGTAAAAAAATTTTACATCACGGGGTGCAATTGTTCGATAGGGCTCCCGACTGACTCGCCGGGTGAATTTTTGTAGTTTTACAATGCTTTGAACTTCAATAAAACCTGAAGAGTCAGATGGGAGCCCTATCGATGCGCGAAAGGCGCGACGAACGCTTGCTTTTGGGGCAAAGGGCTGACGCTATGAGTGGTGATTGGGAAAAATATTTTTATTATTAAGGAATCCTTAAGTGTTCATGGGTTGACTTGTTAAGTATTTGCCGGGTATTTTTGATATTGAGGTGTGCAGTGACCAAACCGCTTGCGCGCTGACCTCAGCCCCAGAATGAGGGTGGGTGGGGGTTTGTGGATGGTAGCACCAGAGAAAAGGTTAAAAATTCGTTAATGCTCGCTTTTTAGACGGATTTCGAGTAAAAGCAGCATATCCCCTATATAACCCTCCAGACGGACTCGCCGGGTGGATTTTTATAGTTTTACAATGCTTTAAACTTCAATAAAACCCGAAGAGTCAGATAGGATTGGTATATCGCTTGATGAGTTTGCTGTAGAGACACCTGTCTGCATTTATAACAATCAGCGGTAAGCACTCACCCGCCGAAGGCCACTGCGTCGCACGCACAAAAGCCCACTGTTTCGCTGCGTTCCGAGTGGGCCCGGTAGGACTCGAACCTACGACAGCTTCGTTATGAGCGAAGAGTTCTAACCAACTGAACTACAGGCCCCAAAGAACCACTTCAACATATCGCACAGAGCTTATTCGTTCAAGGCTTGAACTGTGTGTGTCAACGCAACCGCAAGTACGTGAACGTTGAACCCCACGCCTGTCAAAATCGCACATAATTCATGCAAAAAGCACGCCACAACAAGTACGTGATTCACCATGCGCAGCCTCGGTTGCACGTCGAATCCCAGAAACCCCTTTGAATACTGACTTACCGAGTTCGCCTTCGTTCTGTTTGAAATATCAAGTAGTCGGACGCCAAAGATATTTGCTATAGCTGTGGATATGCCGCGGGGTGGTCTAACACTGCCCCCTTCGGGAAGTGGCGCAGCCTGGTAGCGCATCTGCATGGGGTGCAGGGGGCCGGAGGTTCAAATCCTCTCTTCCCGACCAATTCAATTGATTCCTGTGGTTTTCAAGCGAAGTGGATGTCGTTGGGCCTTTTTATCTGTGATGAATGGAAGCCTTTTGTTATGTATACACATCCCATCTGACGTTCTGGGTTTATTGAGGGCTCAACTCCCTGTAAAAGCAGGCTTTATCCCCCGGAGCGTCAGTTTGGAGCCCTATAATCTCATGGTTTTTTTTAAAGCGTACGTGCTATTTTGGGGCTAGGATGCTGCCAATTGCGCCGATATAGTGTGCCGATATGCCGAAAGAAGCGGGATTTATACACATCCCATCTGACGTTCCGGGTTTCTTGGGAGATCAAAGCCCTGTAACATCAGGACTTGTTTCTCGGAGCGTCAGTCGGGAGCCCTTTATGCCGTCAAAAAGTGTGCTAGTCCTTGGAATTGGCAAGAGCGGGCAGGCAACTTGTGATTATTTTTCGTCATGCAACGTAGGCGTCCTGAAATTTGACGATAAGTTGCGTGGGGACGATATCGTAAACGACGTTCAGCTCATAAAATTCGCGGACATTCTGCTTGTAGTTCAAAGTCCTGGCGTGCCTTTTGATCATCCCGTTGCCATTACGGCGAAAAACTACGGATTGGAAGTGTACAGCGACATAGATATTTTTATGCAAGCTGTCCGAGAACACGCCGCAGCGGAAAGCACTCCCCCGCCGTTAATAATTGGCGTAACAGGAACTAATGGCAAGTCGACCACTGTGTCGTTGATTGGCCAGATTTTGAGAAAACGGTATAGAAACGTGTTCGTTGGTGGCAACATTGGAACGCCTGCGCTAAGTTTGCTAACCAAGGGAGCTGACCACCAAGCTGGTCGTATTACGTCGGAAGGCAGAAATGACCAACCGGCATGCGATGATCTTATAGAAAGTCCATATGTTTATGTTCTCGAACTATCTTCCTACCAATTAGAACTGTCGCGCTCGCTCGCTCTGGACTTCACCATTTTAACAAACCTCACCCCAGATCACATCGACCGCCACGGTTCGTTTGAAAATTACGTGAATTCCAAGAAAAAGATTTTTGCACACCCAAATAGCGAGGTTGTTGTTTGCGTAGACGACGAACCATCGAAGCAAATATACAAAGAGTATGCATCACAAAAGCAAACAATTACGACAATATCAGAGCGAGTTGGAGCCGATGTATTGGTGGATTCCCGTGGAACGTGCCATTTCTCAGACGGAACGTGCCTAAATCTTGCCGAGAACTCTGATCTTCTAGGCCACCATAATTGGGTGAACATGGCTGTTGCGTGTGTGATCGGCCGCCGCCTTGAAGTGTTACCAACCGCCGCCATAATCACGTCGCTGAAGGGTATGCCTCATAGAATAGAAATTGTCGACCAATTTAATGACGTAATTTTTGTAAACGACAGCAAAGCTACCAACGCGGAGTCGACCATCAAAGCCCTAAATTGTTTTTCTGAAAGTGAGATATTTCTTGTTGCGGGAGGCCGGCCCAAAACGGACGGGATCGCGCCAGCAATTCCACATATGAACAGTGTGAAGGAAGTGTTTTTAATTGGAGACGCGACAGACAGATTTGCAAGTGAGCTTGGCAAAATAAAACACCGTGCGTGCGGAAACTTGGCGTGTGCCTTGGAGCAAGCATTCATGTCGGCCATTTCTCCGTCGCGCCTACCAGACGGCGCTAAAAAAGTGGTGTTACTGTCTCCTGCGTGTGCGAGCTTTGACCAATTTAAAAACTACGAGGAGCGTGGCGACACCTTCAAGGTTTTGGTGCGTGATTTACTCAAAAAGGAGCGCAATGGATAAGTTTATTCGTCGAGACGCAAGCGTTTTAGGGCGCTGGTGGTGGACTGTTGATCACTGGTTGTTATGGGCTGTGCTTATGCTTGTGGCCATTGGTATTGTCTTAAGCGTTTCTGCGAGTCCTTGTGTTGCGACTAAAATTGGCGCCAGTCGGTATTTCTTTGTAAAAAGGCACCTATTAATGGTCCCGTTGGCGTTGGGTACAATGCTTTGCGTTTCACTACTATCCCCCTCAAATATTCGTAAATTAGCCACTATCATATTTTTGATTGGAATCCTTGCAATGGTGTGCGTCCTACTTTGGGGGCAGGAAATTAAGGGCTCAAAAAGGTGGTTGTCCCTTTTCGGCGTATCAATTCAACCGTCGGAGTTCGTAAAATCCTCACTGCTAGTCATCGTAGCGTGGCTATTGTGGGAGCGTCAAATGGACGCGCATTTTCGAGGAATAAGAGTCGCCACCATATTGATAGTGACCGTCGCGGCTCTCAATATTTGCCAACCAGACATAGGAATGGCGTTCGTGACTATTGCGTCTGCGACTGTTCAGATATTTATCGCTGGGATGCCATTAGCGTGGGCGATTGGGTCCGTATTTGGCGTTACGACGTGTTGCGCGTTTGCGTACATGTTTATTCCACATGTGACTCAGCGAATAGATTCATTTTTTCGCCCGGAGATAGGGGATGCAGACCAACTATATCAAGTGCGGCAATCTCTCGAGGCATTTCACCATGGCGGCTGGTTTGGATGTGGGCCTGGTGAAGGAATCATAAAACGCTTGGTTCCTGATGCACATTCAGATTTCGTCTTTTCCGTTGCTGGTGAAGAATATGGAATCTTCTTGTGCATATTCATTGTGCTTTTGTTCGCGTTTATTGTGATTCGTTCCCTGCTGGCCGTCATAAACAGCCAAGACATATTTGCAATGTTTGCCGTCACAGGGCTGAGCGTGCAATTTGGGCTGCAAGCGTTTGTGAACATGTCCACTGCCGTGAAACTCGCCCCCACCAAGGGAATGACATTACCATTTATAAGCTATGGTGGGTCTTCTATGATTGCCATTGGGTTTTCAGTTGGCATAATACTTGCTCTAACGCGTAGAAAGCACGGCTTTTCGGGCGAAGCGTCGGCTTACGTAAAGTAGATATAGGGCTCCCGACTGACGCTCAGAATGTCGCATTTCTTTTCGGCTATTCAAATGCTATCCTGCAGCTAGCGCGGTCGTGGCGGAATAGGTAGACGCGCAGCGTTGAGGTCGCTGTGGAGAGATCCGTGGAAGTTCAAATCTTCTCGACCGCACCATTGAGCAATCTCGTGTCCCGAATGCAAGTGGTCGGAGCCTCTTGGAATGAATCTTATCTCAATTGAAAATGCGGCAATCAAGAGGTCTCCCGTTAGGTGCGTTGGAATAGACCTGGGAACGACAAACTCTGTTGTGGCTCTTGCGAATAATCAATCAGTAAGCGTGTTGCAACTTGGCAAACACGGCATAATTCCGAGTGTTCTAACGAGAGACCTGCTCAGCCCGAAAGAGGGAGAGGGGGGGGGGTACTACGATTTCAAGCGTTTTATGGAGAGTCCCAATGAAGCTATGTTCGGCGGCCACTCGGCGTTAGATTTATCGACAGCTTTACTCAAAAATATACGTGAACAAATAGATAAGTTTATTGGGACGCAAGACACCAATGTCGTAATTACAGTCCCCGCTCGATTTTCAGATGTCGCCCGCAAGGCGACAAAAACCGCGGCTCGCCAAGCCGGGCTGAATGTTGTGCGCTTGCTAAATGAACCAACGGCTGCAGCACTAGCGTACGGACTTCTGCCTGGGACAAAACGTTCGAAATTCAGTCTTATTGAGGACATGGCGGACCGCCCAAGTGGGTTATATGTGGTATACGACTTTGGCGGTGGCACATTCGACGTTACAATATTGCGCATTGAAGAAGGGGTTTTTCAAGTATTAGGGACAACTGGAAATTTAAACCTCGGTGGAAATAACATAGATAGAGACATCTTGGCCTTTTTGAAGGGAAACGATGAACGTTTTGAGGACCTACAACAGGCACGACTCCTGAAAGAACGGTATAACAACGGCTGTTGGACAGGCGCGCCCGAATTTTTAGACAAGGCCTTGGAGGCGGTTATTCAAAATTCAATACATAAGCATGTTCAGCAGACGATGCATATTCTGGATGAAGTTTTGGCGGACCTGCAGATCAGCAATGATGAGATTCTTGGCGTGATCCTTGTCGGAGGCTCAACACGGCTTAAATATGTGGTTGACTGCCTAAAGGAGTCGTTTGGCGCCGAACGCATTTTTAACACAATTGACCCGGATTGCGCCGTTGCGTTGGGTGCTGCGCTTCATTGCGAAGCTCTGACGGGAACTGAGCAGGCTTCGCGGCCGCTGCTGCTTGACATCGTCCCGGCGTCCCTTGGAATTCAAACGCTCATGGGCTACGTTGAGAACATAGTTCCAAAATACACGCCAACTCCTGTTCACGTAAATATGCTTTTTTCAACAATGTATGACAATCAAACCGACGTGCTGATTCACATTATTCAGGGTGAAAATATGCTTGCGGCAAACTGCGTGTCATTGGGGCAATTCATTCTCAAAGGCATTCGCCCGATGCCCAAGGGGGTTCCACAGATTAAGCTGAACTTTGGCGTGGATGAGGACGGCGTTCTGACGGTGAAGGCGACAGAATTGCTGAGCAACGTGCAGCAGTCATTGGTCGTTGAGCCGTATATTGGGCTCCCGACTGACTCGCCGGGTGGATTTTTGTAGTTTTACAATGCGTTGAACTTCAATAAAACCCAAAGAGTCAGGTGGGATTGTATATTGCGATATGAGCGATTCATGCAGCTGGAGAGTGTCCTTTTTTCGCGACAACGCGCGTCTGCATTGATACCATAACGCACGCAAAAGTCGTAGGGGGATATGCGTAAAATGCGTGAGTTTGTCAAACTGGTCTCATTGTTTATTGCGATATCCGACGTCGGCGTGTGTGCACCCGCGTTGCAGGACGCTAGCGTCCAGCCCGTGGTAGACCCACCCACGACAGCACAGGGCGTATATGTTCCATCAGAACGATTTTGGTTACGCAGGAAGAAAATTTATAGCGTAACACAAATCCCCATGCCGCAGTGGCTACAAGCCCCTGTCGACCTATTCAGCCAGCAAACACAAGACGGTTCACCTGTTTGCGGTATATGGAAGGTAGTAGGCGGGCGTCAAAATAGCACCTATTTTGTGCAATTTGAGAATGGGCGGCGGGTAATAATTAAAAGGATGGACAAATACGAAATTAATGCCAACAAGAGAATTCCAAAACAAGTCAGAAATTGCCCACTGACAACTCCAGGACAATGTGAGCCGTTTGGTAGCATTTGTTGCGTAGATTTAATATATTTTCCGGGTAGAGCAGGCAATGGACGACTCATATCGCTTGAGGAAACTCGTGATGAATGTCTACTCGATTATGTTTACACTACGTTCCAGCCATTCGCTCCAGGAAGCCGCGTTTTTTTTCAGAAATGACACCTGAACAAATCGAAACGTGGGGGCGTCGGATGGCACAGCTTTTTTATTTTCTAACGCAGAATAACATTTTCTTGACTGACTTTCACCCAGGCAACTACAACTATGACTATTCAGCTGGTGTTGGTGTATTCGATCTGGAACTGGTAGGTTCGGGGTCGCCATTCATAGAACAGGTAGTGTACGGTTACATTGCGAATACGCTTGAAGCCACACTACCACCTCCAGTTGATGAATCTGTTACATATGATTTTCGTACAGATGCGTTTGAAGGACTGGACTGTTCACCAGTACATAGCTTTCTACGTGCAATAACTGAATTTGGTTCACAGCAAGATGTACGACAAATAATTCTTAATGGCACAGTTGGGACAGCTACTTTGGCGGACCAATGTTTAGGCCGAACTATATGCGAAAACAGGGCAACAATGGTGGAATATTGGAGGTATATTTCGTGGCTATTTAATAGGGATGGAGTATTCGACAGGATCCATCTAGAGTACGATAAATTTCGCGCACGCAGCTTTCAAGATGATGACCATTTGCGAACTGAGTGCATGTCACTCTATAAAAGCGTTGCCAACTGTATTGCATTTGTTGTACTTGAGTCGGAGGCAGCTGGAGTCGTATCTCTATGTGATCCAAGTATTCTACAGATGCACATATCGCAATTAGCTGGCGACGGATTGGGGGAATTTGTATCACAAAAGATGCACCCAATTTGGGCCTCAATTTTTTTGTTTGACATCTTGCATCACACTGGTTCCGTCAACGGCAACCTCTGCCGCGGACCTCGCCTGTTGTGTCAATTGGCTCTAAGAATTAGCCTCTATACAGACCTAGCATGAAAGCATGGGAATCGGCAATGTCTGAAAATTATCGTTTACTCGTGATCGCATAGTTTCTGCGATTAAACCCCATGTATTTGTAAAGAATCCGGATATAGA
>JAIRNK010000032.1 GCA_031258095.1 Holosporales bacterium | reverse complement strand
CGACAAACTACAATTGACATAAAAATGACTCAAAATACGACCAAAAGCGGATTTACACCACTTTGTGCGTTAAACGTCAATCCCATGCAGGACATCTTTTTTCATGAGGACGCCCTGGGTTTGAACTCAGCTGCCTAGGAACGCTTTCACATTAACATGCGCCCTATTAATCAAATATTAGCTCTTCATCTATATAATAGATTAAAAAGATATTCCGTACCGGTGAAGTAATGCACAAAGAGAACATGTCGCATAAATTTCGAAAAATCACATCACGATTCACAGAGCCAACCCTCGAATACTTATGTCTCCCAAAATCGCCCCCGCCCCCAAAGAAGACAACGGATGCTGTGACAAGTTTCGCAAAATATGTAGCAATCCCATTGAACGTTGGGTTGTTAGTGCTATGTGTCAACACTTTTCAGGCGCTATCTGCGTCGCAAGATTTTCCAGAATTGTCATCCAGTGATACTCTGACGAGCAGCTCTGGAGGATCGGAAACATCGCTCATTTCCCCACGAGATAGCAGTTCGAACTCTTCGCTAAGCGACACTCAATTTCAACCAGCCACGGGCGCATTACCAACGTCAGAATCCTCTTCCACTAAAGAAGACATTCTGATTGATTTTACTTCTCGTCCAATGGAGCAAAGTGAGCGTAAAGCGCAAGATCCTATTTCTCTTTTTAGGAGGGAACCAACGTCTCCCTCCGCTCCACCTCCTCCTGTTAGAACGAGGGTAAACGATAGGCAAGGTCCGCCAACGCTTCAGTTGCCGCCTCCTCCTCCACAAGCAGGCGCCCCTACACAAACATTGAGCCGCAACGTAGCGCGTCCTGTCGCTAAAGTTGCGCACAAACGTGGCAACAGTCCTGTTAACTTGTCAACGCCTTCCGTTGCAGAAGAACGGTTTGTTCCACAAATACGGAATCAACTTTCTGGAATGCTCCCAGATATTAAGCCGCAACGACCACGATTAAACACTCGTGCGGTTTCGCATACTCCACCCCCAAGAGCTGTAGGCATTAGAGCGCGTGCAAATAGTGTGTTAAGTCCTTCCGCTAGAAATGAATACGCACAAAATTTGCGGACTGAGGCGCGCCAAACAAGCCCTTTCCTAAGCATAATAGTGCCCCCCTCCGCGGAAGACCACGAGGACGAAGCGCCATTTGGCACCTCTTCACCCATCGCCATGCGCGTTGATAGTCATGTTGGGCGAATGAGCACAACGCTAGTGCCCAACTCGGAAGAATATTATGAGTCGGACTACGATTACTACGAGAATTCCAGTTCTCGTTCAGACGTGCCTCTGGAATCAACTCGCCATAAACGCCGAAGAAGCGCTGCTCCAGCGGCCGTTACAACAACGGTTCAAAAAAGCAAGCATTTGTCCAGAAAAACACGTGTCAAACCTCATGTAGATAGCGAAGATACAACACTAGAAATGCCCCGCACAGAATCCTTAATGCGAAGACGTATTTTATCTGTAGAAGAGGCATTGGCCCCGAGTCGCGAAGAAACTCTGCTCTGGAAAAATCCAATCAATCACTGGAGAAACCCCCTTAATCCGAGCAGTTCGTCATTTCCTATACCAAATGGAAGCCTTCTGTCATTTTGTGGGGGGGGCGCAATTAGCACGCAGATTAGAACTCACACAAAAGAAACAAACGAATGGGGGCTATCGCACGTAGGAATTGCTCTAGTAGGTACTGCGCAAGAGATGATTAATATGGCGGAGCAGACCTATGTTCGTGGCATTCTTCAATACAATCCGTCTCGCAAAATGATAAAAGCTATGGATCATATGCTTGAACATCTCCGCACTTTTCCACTAGACGAACCTGACGTGTTCTGTGTTCACTCAACGGGAGAATTCGGCGTGCACTTTAGACAGCTGAGCTCGCTGCTACTGGACTACGATGGGCAAGTGTATCTCCGCCCCCTATTTCAGCCAATTCCGTTAAAAGATATGTATCACGTCCTCGTAAATAATCTGGGCAAGATGTACAACTTCGCCCCTATGGATTTCGTTCGCGCCATAAACGATCGAAACAAGAAGACGAACAACATCACGGCGTTCTGTAGTCAGCTCACAACTACCATATACCAGCATTGTAATTTGATACCCATGGATATCCAACCTCTGAACGTCGCTCCTGCAGAATTTGGATCTGATTGCGAAAATGACTTGCTAAGAGGATATGCGCCCGGTGAAGTTGTATTAAAGTTTAAACCTGTGGTTTCGGGAGGGTGCTGCGAAGTTTTTTAGCAGGAAAGGTACCAACAACAAAACCCACAAAAGAACCAATCGGTTCCCACTGAGCACTATATACGGGTCCCAGCTGAAACGTTGGGATTTGACAGTCGTTCATCCTTACCGGATTCTGGATTTTCCGGACTGAGTTTCAGCTGGGATTAGTATACACAGTGGCGGCTGAAGCTCCAACGGCCCGCTGTAACTCTCTGTGCGTTGTAATCCCGCGGCGCACCTTGCTCAAACCGTCCTCTAACATTGGCACGTACCCACTGGCCCTCGCATACTTTGCCAATTGAGCGATTGGTTTCTGTGAAGAAATGCATTCGTCAATCGCCTCATTCACAACCATAAGCTCGCAAACCGCCGTACGTCCTCTGTAGCCGCTTCCCCCGCATTCACAACACCCGTCTCCTGCACACCGGGCGCAAGTGCAGCGAACAAGGCGCTGTGACATCACAGCCACAATTTGCCCCGACAGCAACGCAGGTTTAACCCCTAAGTCGAACAGCCGATTCGGCGCCCGCAACGCATCATTCGAATGAAGCGTCGACAGAACAAGATGCCCCGTCATGGCCGCCCTCAGCGCAATGTTCGCCGTCTCTTCGTCGCGTATTTCTCCAATAAAAATTACATCCGGATCCTGCCGCAAAATAGAACGTACGCCTTCGACAAAGCTTATGACCCCATTCTGGCTAATTTCTGTTTGGCGAACATGCTCCATTTGGTATTCCACCGGCTCTTCCAGCGTCATAATGTTCAGCTTCTGCGCATCCATATGTGAACAGAGCGCGTAAAGCGTCGTCGTTTTTCCAGACCCCGTTGGCCCACACAGTAAAAATAACCCGTACGGACGTTTTATAAGGCCAAGCAGCTTTGCAGACATTTCGTCCGAAAACCCCAACTGATTTAGCGACATAATCTTCTTATTTTTATGCAAAACGCGAATAACAACACTTTCTCCGTAAATTGTCGGATGAGTCGAAACTCGAAAATCGAACTTTTGCGATTCATCAAAAGACATGTCAAAGTGTCCAACCTGAGGACGGCGCGATTCGGCAATGTCGATATTCGCCAAAATCTTGATGCGAATTACCAAATTCGGCCAGATGTTGTAGTGCAATTCATGCACAGTTCTCAGCAGGCCGTCGATACGCATGCGTACCTGAACAAGGCTCGGCATTGCGTGAAAGTGTATGTCCGACGCTTGCAGTGCAATCGCACGTTTCAATATGCTCTGGAACAAATTTGCGGCGTTGAGCTCCTCTGCTTCAGACACCTCCTCCGCAGGAACTGTTTCCTCGAAGCATTCATCAATTGCACTTTTGTCCGCATAAAAAAACTCGAAAACAGCGCTAGTTCCAAAGTGCTCCCTCAAATTACGCTCGACGATCTCTCGCATGTGTAAATCTGCCGGATCGACCATTGCAACACTGACTGTCAGCCCCGCCTCCGTTGAGCGAGCTTCAGATGCGCAAAAAATAACAAAGCGAAAATTCCCTTGAGAATATTTGTGAGACAACCTCAAGAGTCTAGGCGAAACGTTTTGTTTTTTCATATCGACGTACTGAATTCCCGTAATCGATGCCAGCAATTTTTTAATTTGCGGCGATTTCGCAAACCCTAGCCGAATACATATTTCGTCAAAACTCTCCCCGCCCTTCAGCTGCTCTGCCTCAATTATGCAAATCTGATCCTGGCGAAGCATTTCCGTCTTCAACAGTTCCTGCTTCAGCTGTTCGTCTGTTGATTTCATCTGCTCTCCCCTGCCCTTTCACGCAAAACCAGATGCAAAAAACTGTTTTCAAAAACCCTCAGCAATCTCGCTCCTATTTTGTTGAGCCAACAAGTTCCCATAGTCTATATTGTTGAAAAGGCGTAAGCACGCAGCGATATGTCGTCGAACGCACAACCGTCCCTATTCACCTGTACACAGCAATCACCTGATTCGCATTTTAATTCTTCCACAAAATCAAAGGCTCGTCTTGGATGCATCCGCACGCCACATGGAGAAATTCAAACGCCAGCGTTCATTTTTTGCGCAACAAACGGAGCAATCAAGGCCGTAACAGCAGAGGACATGCGCGTTGAACGAACACAAATTATCTTGTCCAACACATTTCATTTGATGTCCTTTGCGTCACACATAAAAAAGCTCGGCGGCTTGGCTCATATGTCCGGCTGGGGCGGGCCAACATTAACTGACTCAGGCGGCTACCAAATTTTCAGCATGGGGTACGGATCCGTCGCAGAAGAAATAAAATGTAATCGAAAATTTCCAGGAAAGAGGCCAAACGTAAAAATTAGTGAAGACGGTGTCGTGTTCAAATCGTGCATCAGTGGAGAGTCATTATTTTTGTCGCCAGAAAGGTCAATTGAAATTCAAGAAGAGATTGGAGCGGATTTGATTGTGGCCTTTGACGAGTGCACCCCATACAACGTGGACCGCACGTATACAGAGCACTCCATGCGCCGCAGCCACCGTTGGGAAAAGCGCAGCCTCGTTCGATTTAACGAACTGGAAGCACAAAAGCCAGAGTACGCTTTACCGCAAGCCATGTATGGGATCGTGCAAGGCGGTGTGTACGAAGACCTGCGAAAAGAAAGCTGTGATTTTGTAAACAACGAGCTGTTTTTTGGGCAAGCGATTGGTGGCTCTCTTGGTGCCTCAACCGAGCAAATGAGGGAGGTAATCGGCATTACAATGCAACAATTGCGTGCAGACCGTCCGACACATCTGCTGGGAATTGGGCGAATTAGCGACATATTTGACGGGGTCGAGATTGGAATAGATACGTTCGATTGCGTCCACCCAACACGCCTTGCACGTCACGGAGGCGCCCTGGTTAAAGGAGGAGATCCGCACGCAAAAGGCGACGCACGAGAACACATTAACTTGAAAAATAGCGTCTATGTAGGTGATGAACACCCCATAGAACAAGACTGTTTGTGCCAAACATGCCAAAAGTACAGTCGTGGTTATATTCACCACTTGATAAAAAAACGTGAGATCCTGGCGCATTTACTAATCGCTCGACACAACGTACGCTTCATGAATGATTTAATGGCAGACGTACGCGAAGGGATTGCAACGGCGACTTTGCCGCAAGTTAAGAACAAATGGTTAGGAAGCAAATAGTTTTGTAATTCAAGTGTCAACGCGTGTATGCAAAAAAATGACGACACTGTAAAAGTTCAAACACATATGAGACGAGTGGATGTGGTGGCAATAACTAGCGTGAAAAATTCCCCCCCATTTTGTATAATGCCGCTGTGTTGAGACCCGTTGGTAAGGTACTATGCTCGCGCTGCGAACCAAACAAGCGTTAGTTCCGTTGGCACTTTTGTCTACTGCAATGTTGATCTCTACACGCGAGTACTACACGTTCAGGCATTTATCTCAATTTACTCCTATAGAGCTTCCGTTCACAGAAACGGACAGTATAGAAGCAGAGCCTGACGAAGAAAAAATCCCACTAGGATCCCAGCAGCGTTCCTTATCTGTTGCGTGTGGAGACACATTGTCATCCATTCTAAAAGACATTGGAGTCTCTCTAAAGGACATTGACGCAATCACAAAGGCCATATCGAAACACTACAACCTAAGAAGCCTTCAAATTGGGCAGCCAGTTGAGTTATTTTGGGAATCCGCCCCGTCTGGAGCCACGCTGACGAAGCTCGAGACGATTGATTCCATTGGAAATGTAGTCACGTTGGAAATGCTGGATGGCAAGTATGTTGCGTCCATCCGAGAACGAACGATTGTGTCAAAACTGCAATCAATACAGGGCACCGTTCATTCTGATTTTGTTACATCTGCGCAACAGCAAGGGGTTCCGAACGCAGTTATTCACGAAGCTGTCCGGGCGCTGACCCCGCTGATCAATGCGAACCGGCTAAAATTGTCGTCGACATTCGAAATCGTGTTCGAAGAAAAGTTAGACGCAGATACAAAAAAGCTCGTGGGGAAACGTCAGCTTAAGTACGTTGCGGTGTCGGTTGATGGGCACAATCACAAAGTCTACGGTTTCGGCAACAGATACTACTCCGAGACCGGCTCCAGTTTAAAAACAGAGTTTTTGATAACTCCAATTCGAACAAGAAACGCCAGAATATCGTCCAAGTTTGGAATGCGACTGCACCCCATTTTCAAAGTTATGAAAAAGCACTGCGGCATCGATTATGAGGCCAGATATGGAACGGAAGTCTTTGCGGCAGCAAATGGCGTTGTCGTATCGGCGGGATCTTTTGGCGGGTATGGGCTATATGTTCGTATTCGCCACTCAAACGGCTTTGAGACGGCATACGGGCACTTAAGTGCGCTACTCGTCCGGCGCGGAGACCGAGTGTCACAGGGCGATTGCATTGGACGCGTTGGAAGTACAGGGCATGCGACAGGATCTCACCTACACCACGAGGTTATTCGCAACCAAATTCATGTTGACCCACAGAAGTACCATAGTATCGGATCAGATAAATTGGTCGGAGAAGAATTAGCAAAATTCAAGAAATATAAAGAGGAGATTACGCGCGCAACTTCCCAAGCGAGGGCCTCCGTTTAGAACCGCATAAAATCGCCAGCCTCATTGCAGCTTGTCGGCAGGTTCTTTTGCGGGTACAGTATGTTTGTGGTACAAATGCGCAGCTTGTGGCGTCCACGTTGGGGATATGGTTGTCGGCGTATTGAAAGAACAATCCGGTGAATCGCGGGTGGCAATTACGCCAGAATTGATTCGGAAGAACCCTTCGTTTGCGTCATTCTTGATTGAAGCTGGCGCGGGGGAGCTTGCGGGATATTCGGACGATGATTTTAGCGATTCTGGCGCAAGCACAGAAAAAAAGCGCAAGCACGTAATCGAAAACGCAAACATCATTTTTTCTATTAGGCTGCCTGACGACACCACTATTCGAGCAATAAAGCCGAGCACAGTTTTGGTGGGCCAATTTAATCCGCTAAAAAATATTGAGCACCTGAAAAGCTTAGCTCGAGTTGGCGTGTCCACATTCAGCCTAGACCTACTGCCGCGCACGACACGAGCCCAGCCAATGGATGTTTTGTCATCTCAAGGCAACTTAGCAGGGTATCAAGCCGCAGTATACGCCATATCATCGTTAGGGCGCGCTTTTCCGATGATGATGACCGCCGCGGGAAGCGTTCCCCCAGCAAGAGTTCTCGTGATTGGCGCTGGCGTTGCAGGTCTTCAAGCGATTGCGACTGCTCGACGTATGGGCGCGATCGTTTCCGCTTTTGATGTAAGAGCGGCAGCAAAGGAATCGGTAGAAAGCCTAGGCGCGACCTTTGTCGACGTTCAGCACAATGAAGCTGGAGACGGGGCTGGCGGCTATGCGAAAGAAATGAGCGTTGATTATAGACGCGCGCAAGAAGCCAAACTGCTAGAAGTAATATCTCGGCAGGACGTCGTTATTACTACCGCACAAATCCCCAACAAGCCTGCCCCTAAAATTATTACGGCTGAAATGGTTTCTAAAATGAAACGCGGCGCGCTTATTGTGGACCTGGCGGGCGAGTCTGGTGGTAATTGTGAGTTAACAAAATTTGGGGAGTGCGTTTCCTATGATGATAAGCGCGTTGTTGCTCCAGCAAATATCCTGAACGACATTGCATACACCGCGAGTCTACTGTTCGCATCAAATTTGATTTCGTTTGCGAAAACGTTGTTGCGGTTTGAAAATGGAATGTTTTCGTTCGATATAGAGGACCAACTTGTGCAAAACACACTTGTCACGCACGCGGGAACCGTACACAGAGTTTCCGACTGACTCTCCAGAAGACAAATCCTGATTTTCCAAGGCCTTGAGCCTTCAATAAGCCTGGGTGAGTCAGGGTAAGGTGTATCATGGAACGATTCGTAGCGACTGAAGAATAAAACAAACGAACGCCGCCCCATTTTACATAGCCAGTCTTAGTCCCTTTTGAGTTAGAATGGATCAACGAGCGACAAAAAGTGGCGTTCAAGTGCAAAAAGTCCTCTGCCAGTACGCGGTGTTTGCGTTGGCTGCGAGTTCAATTCTTTTCCTGAAAGGAACTATTACAATACAGGCGCCTGCTCTATATAAGCAAATGCCGCTGTATTTATTCTGTGAACTGGCGCTATTGGCTCTTTTGTTCGCTTTGTTTTTGTACAACTGCTGGAATTACATTTGGGACATTCCACGTCGAATCTGTGAATTTAGAAAGAATTTACAAAAAAAGAACATCATTCAAGGGGCAATCTCAAATGCATACATCTGTGCCCTAGGGGTGAAGCGCCCTATTTCTGTGCTTATTCCACTCAATACAGACCAAGACTCTACACTCGCAGCAATCTGCTGGGCGCTATCCGCGGACATATGCGCAAGGTGGCACTCGCTACAAGATTGCGCCAATTTAATGCTTGCCAACGAGCAACTAAAAACGCTGGGACATTTATACAGAGCAAAGGTGCATAACCAAAATTGCAATTACAAAGAGGAACTGCACGAGTTGCTTATTACAAAAAGTGCCGTTCCTAGAGAATTAGTTATAACTCTTAAGGACCGGTTGTTTTTGGCTTTTATGCGCAACGTGCCAAATGTAGAGGAAGCCGAGTCGGTCCTCTCTCCTCAACAAATGGCCGTCCTGTTATCAGAAGTTGGAAAAACACTTCCGGATAAATATACAGACGCATATAAATTAGATCCAAATAACGTTGATGCGGCGTGCTTCCTCGCCAGCAGGTGGAACGAAACAGTAGCGATAAAAAAGTTGGTCTCCCTGTTAAAAGTTTGCCCAGATACTAAGGTCTTGGACACAATTATGCAGATAAACACTCAGTTGACCCGGACTGAAATCTACGCGCGAATAAGAAATGCCATATCCAGCGAATCGCAATCGCCAAGCGAGTTGTACATTTTGGCACGTGCCGCGTTTGCGGCCGGCTTGCGAGGGGAAGGCATACACTATACGAAACAAGCGGCGTCAGCATTTCACCCCTTAGTCAGCCCCCGTTTGCACGAGTTCTGCGAAACAACTGAACCTATTTCAGGACGAGATGTTTACGAATGCAAAAATTGCCACGGTCGTGTTATGCTCCAGCAGAGTTATTGCCCTCAATGCGCTGGTATAAATACGCTGGTGTGGCGTGTTATCGCTGAATATTAAGGCGTTGACGTTCTGCAGGAATAATCATGGAAAAGATCGTCGTTTCCGGTGGAAGGCCGCTTTCTGGAAGCGTAAAGATTAGCGGGTCGAAAAACGCCAGTTTGCCATTAATGGCAGCGTCGATTTTATCCGATGCCCCACTTGTCCTCCACAACGTTCCCAAGCTAAGCGATATCACGTTGATGGCAGAGCTGTTGACTCATCACGGCGTACAAGTTTCCTACGACCCTGCAACACAAGTGTGCGCCCTAAAAGCAAATTCGATTACCAACATAACGGCACAATACGACATCGTGAGCAAAATGCGAGCGTCCATTGTCGTGCTTGGCCCGCTGCTGGCAAGGTGTGGTAAAGCAACAGTGTCCCTGCCTGGGGGTTGCGCGATTGGCACTCGCCCGGTAAACATGCACATTGATGGATTAAGGGCGCTTGGAGCGGATGTATTCATTGAAAACGGATATATCCACGCAAAAGCTCCCAAAGGCGGGCTAGTCGGGACAACAATTGTGTTGCCGTTCGCAACAGTGACCGGGACTGAAAATATCCTTATGGCAGCGGTACTGGCTCGCGGGCAAACCACTATTAAAAATGCCGCAAAGGAGCCTGAGGTATGCGATCTTGCAGCATGCTTGGTAAAAATGGGCGCACAGATCGACGGCATTGGGACGGATACGTTGGTTATAAGCGGATGCACGCGCTTAGCTGGAGCAAGTCATAGTGTTATTCCAGACAGAATCGAAGCCGCAACATATGCAGTTGCTGGAGCGATTACACACGGAGATATCACTTTAAAAAACGTGATTTTCGACGATTTGCTTGCATTTTGGGATTCGTTAACAAGAACTGGCGTTGTTGTTGAAAAGACCCACACACGGTCTGACAGCGTTGTTGACGTGCGCGTACATGTTCCGGGAGATATTAAGGGTGTCGATATTATGACTGAGCCATACCCTGGCTTTCCAACCGATGCCCAAGCGCAATTCATGGCGTTGATGACCATATGCGACGATGCAGCTATGATCACGGAAACCGTGTTTGAAAATCGCTTCATGCACGTGTCAGAACTGTGCCGAATGTGCGCAAACATCACTGTGCATAAGGCTTCGGCGCTCGTCCGCGGAGTTGGGCAACTGGTCGGGGCGACCGTAATGGCTACTGACTTGCGAGCGTCTGTTTCACTCGTGTTAGCTGGATTGGCGGCGAAGGGCGACACTACAATACAGCGCGTGTATCATATTGACCGCGGCTACGAAAGAATTGAACAAAAACTGCAGGAATGCGGAGCTTTGATTGAGCGGGAGAAATAAACGTTATATACAGACCTAGCATGAAAGCATGGGAATCGGCAATGTCTGAAAATTATCGTTTACTCGTGATCGCATAGTTTCTGCGATTAAACCCCATGTATTTGTAAAGAATCCGGATATAGA
>JAIRNK010000031.1 GCA_031258095.1 Holosporales bacterium | reverse complement strand
TCTATATCCGGATTCTTTACAAATACATGGGGTTTAATCGCAGAAACTATGCGATCACGAGTAAACGATAATTTTCAGACATTGCCGATTCCCATGCTTTCATGCTAGGTCTGTATATATTCCACCGAAACTTCCCATAAGAATAGATCTAACAGAGTTGCATCCGCTTATAGAGAAAGCTGCGGTCGCCATAGCCGAACTCAATATGATCGCTAGATTTATACCAAATAAGGATTTATTTCTTTACATGTACGTGCGCAAAGAAGCTCTTTTGTCTTCGCAAATTGAGGGAACGCAGAGCTCTTTGAGTGATTTGATGCTATTCGAAAGTCAACAGATTCCGCAGACAAGTGTCGACGATGTTGAAGAAGTTTCGAACTATGTTTGCGCTCTTAATTACGGAATTCAACGATTGTCCGAAGGTTTTCCTTTATCTTTGCGGTTAATTCGAGAGATTCATGCAATTTTGCTGCGTGGCGGGCGAGGCTCCCAAAAACAGCCTGGTGAATTTCGCCGATCGCAGAATTGGATCGGTGGAACACGCCCAGGCAATGCCCTTTTTGTCCCGCCACCGCCTGAAGATTTGATGGACATTTTGGGGAATTTCGAACTTTTTCTTCATGACAAAACCTCTCATCCATTGATAAAGGCAGGACTAGCGCACGTTCAATTTGAAAGTATTCATCCCTTCTTGGATGGCAATGGGCGTATGGGGCGACTGTTGATGGTGTTAATTTTGTATAACGAAGGGCTTTTGCGCGAAACCGTGCTTTATTTGAGCCTGTACTTTAAGCAAAATCAAACGGCATACTACAGCCTTTTGCAAGAAACACGTTTAGAAGGTCGATGGGAAACGTGGTTAGAGTTTTTCTTGAATGGCGCTTACGAGATGACACGGCATGCGATTGATAAGATCTCGGCCATTCAAAAACTTTTTGAAGAGTGTGACAAGAAAATCCAAAAGCTTGGGCGATTGCGGTTTTCCGCGATTCCCGTTTTTGAATTCCTTCAAAAAAATCTGCAAACGGACGTTTCAACACTAGCCAGAGCGCTTAATATTTCGCCCCCTACGGCGCGTAAAGTCCTTAATTTATTCGTCAAAGCAAAAATAATCGCAGAAATTTCGGGATTAAAGAGAGACAAAGTATATAGATTTGATCGCCTTTTGAGCTTACTAGAGGAATAATATGGTGCTGCTAACCCGCTTTTTCGCGTTGATTTAGAACGCACCAATTAATTTTTAGTAGAAGAGTCTCCGCTTAAATGGGGACAAAACGCTGTCACAAACCTTATGTTCTGCGCGGATTACCCACATACAGCGACATCCGCCTCTCTAAACACTGCTAAACGCCGTGTAGCAGTCTCACATGGATGTGAACTTATACAATTACTCCAAAAATCGCATGGCAAATGCGATTTCAGGAAAATTGTTGTACTATGAGCCGTATTGTGGCCGTTCTTTCTTCGCTTTTGAGTCTGTTTAAACCGATTTTTTTGTTATTTGTGGGCTCGATTGTTCTCGTAGTTGGGATGCGCTGGGCAGGTTTTGATCTGGTTAGAACGATAAGGAATGTGAATGTAATGAGTGTTAGCAAGGCGAAAACACTTGCCGTTTGTATAGGAACTGACGAAAACCCACTTTACAACGAAGAATCATACAAGCACTGGCATGAATCGTCATTCCAAGACGCGTTTTGGTTAGAGCAGGCGCGATATATTGATTGGACTCGCGTTCCGACAATGGCCAATCGCTCGCGCTTCAATTCTCCAGCAGAAGTCCGCTGGTTCGAAGATGGCACATTAAACGTCTGTTACAATTGCGTCGATCGTCATTTGTTATCAAATAAAACGGCCATAATATTCGAGCCAGACGAATGCGGAAAATCCGAGCGAATAACGTACAAAGTGCTGCATCAAAGAGTTTGTCAAACAGCCAATGCTTTGAAGAAATTAGGCGTAAAAAAAGGGGATATAGTAACCCTATATTTGCCCATGGACCCGTCGATTATCTACTCCATGCTGGCCTGTGCTCGCCTTGGCGCCGTGCATTCTGTCGTTTTCTCCGGATTTGCGCCACACGCTCTATCTGAACGACTCGTGCAATCGCGGTCCAAGTTCATAATCACAAAAACCGCCAGTCAACGTGGGGGCCGCATAATTACGTTGAAGAAAAACGTAGACGACGCAATACAAGAAAGCTCGAAATCTGGCGTTGTTCCCACAGTTTTATTGATGGACGACATCCATAACGGCTTAAGTGATCTTCCGAATGACTGCCCATGCGAAGAGGTGTCATCCACGGCCCCGCTGTTTATTTTGTACACCTCTGGTTCCACTGGGCGCCCCAAGGGGGTTGTACATAGCTCTGGCGGATATCTAACGTACGTTGCGATAACATACCGACTTATATTTAACTCAAAGCCAGATGACGTACACTTTTGTACAGCAGACATTGGCTGGATAACAGGGCATTCCTACGGCGTATATGGCCCCTTAGCAAATGGCGCAACGTTGGTTTTGTTCCAAGGGGTGCCAACATACCCCGACGCCTCGCGCTTTTGGAAAATAATTGACGAACACGGTGTCTCTGTTTTTTATACGTCTCCAACAGCTATGCGTTCTCTAAGGAAGGCCCCGAGAGAGTTCGTCGAAGGGGCAAATCTAGGCTCGTTGAGGATACTTGCCTCCGTCGGGGAACCAATCGACGCCGCAACTTGGCAGTGGTTTTACGACAAGGTTGGTCATGCGAAGTGCCCGATTATGGACACGTGGTGGCAGACGGAAACTGGTGGCGTCTTAGTCTGTCCGCTTGTGCGAGCGTCGGGCCAAAAACCTAGTTGTGCGGGGAAGCCGTTTGCCGGGATTGCGCCAGTTATTGTTCCATCAAAAGATAGCGACCGGGCAGAACACTCTGGACAACTATGCTTTAAAAGCTCATGGCCAGGGCAGTTTATCGGAGTGTTGAACGACCCTGAATATTTTCAAACGTATTTCCACGATGGCGTGTACATGAGCGGGGACGGCGCGCGCATAGACAGCGACGGAAACATCTGGATTCTAGGCCGCATGGATGACGTAATCAACGTGTCCGGGCATCGCTTGAACTCCGCAGAATTAGAGCAGGCTGCGAGCGGTTGCCCTTGTGTGACGGAGGCGTGCGTTGTCGGCTACCCTCATGAAATAAAAGGACAGGGTATCTGTGTTTTTATTGTTGTAAGCGGTGCTATTGAACCACAAGTCGCGCAGCAGGCCATTGTTTTTCAAATGCGGAAAAACATTGGGCCAATTGCAACTCCAGACAAAGTAATAATCTTGCCTGAGCTCCCTAAGACAAGGTCTGGAAAAACGGTGAGGCGCCTTCTACGAAAGATTGCGGCGGGGGACGACATCGAACACGAGGATACGAGCACCCTAATTAATCCAGGATCAGTACGCGTCGCGGCTCAGTGCTGGCGTGAGGCTCTTGTCGCGGAGAAATAAAGACTGTTCAGTTTGACTTTTGACTCTAAATCTGTATCATTACCTTTGTATTATACATAGGTGTATGTGCGTATTCTTACATGCTTGATCTCATATCTACTATCCAAAACCGCGCGTGTTCCAAAGATCACGGCATGGACGCTAAATCGTGGCCATTCGAAGAAGCAAGGAAAATTGTAAAAAGGCTCAACGGTGCTGTGCCTCTTAAAGGGTACGTTCTGTTTGAAACGGGGTATGGTCCGTCGGGTTTGCCGCATATCGGGACGTTTGGTGAGGTCGCTCGCACAATCATGGTGCAGCACGCGTTTCGCGTTTTGTCGGATGTTCCAACGCGCCTATTCGTGTTTTCCGATGACATGGACGGACTGCGCAAAGTTCCGGACAATGTTCCAAATCAGCAGATGCTGGCTGAACACCTTAACGAACCGCTGACGACAGTCCCTGACCCATACGAAAAGTTCGAGAGCTTTGGTCATCACAACAACGCGATGTTGCGTAGTTTCCTCGACTCTTTTGGGTTCGAGTACGAATTTCAGAGTGCAACAGAGCATTACAAGTCTGGGAATTTTGACGCAATGCTAGTGTCTGTGTTGCAGCACTATGACGAGATAATGGACATTATGCTTCCGACATTGCGTGATGAGCGTCGTGCAACATACAGCCCTTTTCTGCCAATCTGTCCTCAAACTCACAAAGTCCTGCAGGTTCACATAGATTACGTCGACCCAGCTAGTGGGACAATTGCCTATAAGCATCCTGAAACTGGAGCGTTCGTGGAAACGCCTGTCACGCGCGGGAACTGCAAACTACAATGGAAAGTAGACTGGGGGGGGCGCTGGTGTGTATTTGGCGTAGATTACGAAATGTCTGGGAAAGACCTCATTCCTTCGTTTGCTCTGTCCTCTAAAGTTTGTCGAATCCTAGGAGGCAATCCGCCAGAAAATCTTTCGTATGAATTGTTTTTGGATCAAAACGGTCAAAAAATATCAAAATCTAAAGGGAATGGCCTGACGATTGATGAGTGGTTAAAATACGCCCCGCACGAAAGCTTGGCGTACTACATGTTTCAGTCACCACAGAAAGCCAAGCGTCTGTACTTCGACGTAATTCCTAGGGCAGTAGACGAATACGTTGTAATGTTGGCCCAGTTTGATTCGCAAGAATCCAGCAAGAAAGTCGATAATCCGGTCTTTCACATTCACAATGGCGCCCCCCCATCTTCTGAGAACGTGCTGTCCTTTAACGTTTTGCTGAATTTGGCGTCAGTTTGCGGCGCGGATAATGCTGGCGTGATGTGGGGCTTCGTACAAAAATATATGCCTGGTGCGACGCCAGAAAACGCGAATTTGCTGGATAAATTGATCCATCATGCAGTCGCCTATTACCACGATTTTGTTAAACCAAATTTGCGGTATAGGGATCCGTCTGAGATAGAAAAGACAGCTATTCGTGAGTTGTTTGACGAACTGCAGAAGGTGGAAGCAGAGCTTTCGGCGGATGAGTTGCAATGCATCGTGTTTGAGGTCGGGAAAAAACATCCGTTTGATAATTTGCGGCAATGGTTTCAGGGGCTGTACGAAGTTTTGCTTGGCAACTCGGAGGGCCCGCGAATGGGCTCGTTTATCGCGCTCTTTGGGGTCGAAAACATGTGTCAGTTGATTAATGAGAAAACGAAAAACAAGGACGTGCCCGCGGGCGAGGTTCGGCAATGTTCCTGAGCCTCTGTGGTTGTCTGAACGGATTCCTCGTAGGTTGCGGAGACTAATTTGCAGATTTTTAGGGAAATGCCATGGGTCGCTAGCCTGCGCGAAATATAAGGTTTTTGACGCTGCTTTCGGCTCCTGCAGCTGGAGATATTTGACTAAAATTTTAACATGGTGCCGCAAGAAGGAATCGGACCTTCGACCTCATCCTTACCAAGGATGTGCTCTACCACTGAGCCACTGCGGCACAACGCTGAAGCATATCATACTGTCCTGAATCACGGAACGCCGCTTACTTTTTCGCGAAGGGCATGAGGGCTCATGAGGGCTTCGGAACAAGAGGCGGCTACGTTGAAGGAGCTTTTGACGAAATATAGGGTTCCCGACTGACGGTCCGGGGAACAAAGTCTGCTTTTACAGGGAGTTGAGCCCTCAAGAGACCCAGAACGTCAGGTGGGATATGTATAGGCGCAGTTGTTAAGTCGGTCCATAGGAAAGACTGCGAACAATATAAGCTAGCTACTCATTATTCTTGGTCTTTTGCAACCTTTTCAACTTTGCTTTGCCGACTTTTCCAATTCTCCCAACCATCGATTGGCAGATCTTTTTACTAACTCGTCCCCATTATCTCTCGCCATTTCAAAATATCGCCGTGCTTCTACTAGATCTTTTGCGACTCCTTTTCCTATCCTTAAAAGCCCAGCGTACTTAAGTTGTGATTGCGCACTTCCAAGGTCTGCTGCTTCTTTGACATATGCTGCAGAACGCTCCCAGTTCTGATGAAGCTCACCAGCTTCTGTAAAAAATAAGCCCAGCACTTCTAGTGTTACTATCTGCGTAGCAACGTCTTTTTTTTCACGACTTTCTCTTAGGGCCGTTATATACTGCATTAGATAGTTAGCTGCCCTGAATATCCGATTGTTTGGATCACTTCTGGCTGGTTCACCTTGGTCAACAATTTGTTGTAACTCGCGAAGCGCCGAATCTTCGTCTTGCGGAAGGCCATCGCCATAAAGCAATTGCAATGCGTGCTGGTATAGTTGCTCGATATCAACGTTTTGCGCTGCTGCACTGCTAATCGCGACTTGGATAGGCATAAGTCCACAGAATAACAACAGATATAATTTGCTCATAGTGTTTGCTCGGAAAAAGACCTCTATACCTTCAATATACCTATACAAATATTAATTATTCGTAACTAGGTGTCCATTTTCTCTCCCATGAAGAGGAATTTATCTTTTCACTTCTGCCAAGTTTCGAAGCACGAGAGAGCAGGCATCGACGACTTGCCTCAACAGCTTCTGGCGTTCGGCTAACAGCCTTAAAACCTTATCCAGTTGTGCTCTTATTTTCGCTATGTCAGCTTCAACATATTCTTTTATTGACTCTGCGTCACCGGAACAACCGAAGTGGCGCGTTAGGTTCGGCCATGTTAATTCATTAAGTGAACACAATTCGGTATTGTTGTTGAATTTCTGTACATTTGTTTTAATCGCGAGGACTTCGTCTATGCAATGCAAGTTGAACGTATTAATAATCGATTCTAAAGTGCCAAAATAAAGAAGATCAATTGTTGGAGCGGCCACGAAATCGCGGCAAGTCGTCTCCATTTCTACGGCAGCATCACTAAATATTATCAAAGGTACCTCTCGAGCAGACTGCAGATCGTTTGCCAAATAGCAACTTGTTATTTGCCAACTCTGGAATTTTCTCGATTTTGCTGCCTTAAGTATTTGTGTCGCATATTGTTCGATTTGTTGAATTGATTCGCTACGTCTTGGATCTAGTGTTATTTTTCTTGTCGCAAAAGAACGAGCAGTGTCCGAACCAGGTGGCAATATGCGGTGTCCCATTTCCTCTAAAATGGCAAGGGTCGTATTATAAACAATCATATAATCATTGAACGCCTGCCTGGACGATGCATTTGCAGACTCATCGAGTCTTGCTCTAGTCTCTTTCAATGCACGAATTATTAGCTCTATTATAGATCGCGCATAGTCAACGTTGCACACTTTACACTTAAATTTTTGCAATTCAAATTCGTTGCGCCTCGCTTTCTTATCACATTGCGCCTGGGACGGCGCAGCTATTGACGTAGGCAGCGCTATTTGTGCGCACGCGGGCACGCAAAGCAACAACATTATGCATTTATTCATACGACCTCTAGAGTTTATTCGCTGGCTACATTGCGTATATACAGGGCTCCCGACTGACGCTCTGGGGAACAAGTCCTGATGTTACAAGGCTTTGATCTCTCAAGAAACCCGGGACGTCAGATGGGATATGTGTAGTATACATCACATGAGCAGTTGAGGCAATCAATCGTTCGCAATTGATTGCTCCGCGCGAATAGATTCGCTCGTCACCTAAAGGAAGCGTGTTTGCAACTTGATTATTTGACGAATCACGGATTATTCACACCTAATTAGCCATGATCATAATTGCAAATTCCTCACTGAGTTTTGTTTTTGCGCAATTCGCTCCGTAAGCCTTCGATGAATCGGTCGTAGATGCAAGTCAGCGCCGTTAAGTCCTCGAAGGACACGTGCTCGTCGCATTTGTGGGCGAGGTCGACTTTTAGCCCAAGTTCTGCAAATGGCGCGATTTTGTATATAAATTTTGCGTCGGAGTTGGCTCCTCCCGTAATGACTTGCGGAGTTTTGCCTGTTACGGATTCTACGGAGTTCAATAGTGTGTGCATTACAGCTGACCCACTGCGCAGGTCCTCAAATCCAAGGCTGCAAAACGGCTGGCAGGCAAGGTCATATTCAGCTTGAATTCCGTGTTTTCGTGTGAAACTATCAATCATTACAATCAAATCAGCGCCCGAAACGTCATTTCCGAACCGGATATTGAAGCGGCACCGTGCCATTCCCGGCACAACATTTACGGCCCCACTGTTTGACTCGAAAGATGTGATCTCTAGATTATACATATCCCACCTGACGTTCTGGGTTTCTTGAGGGCTCAACTCCCTGTAAACGCAGGCTTTGTTCTCCGGAGCGTCAGTTGGGAGCCCTATATATTCGCTTTTTGATAAAGCACATGGCGCTGTGATCTCATTCACTAAGCGGATCATTTGATATATAGGATTCTTCAAAAATTGCGGATATGCAACATGCCCCGCAATGCCATTTGCCTTTAGCGTTACGTTGAGGCTGCCTCGCCCGCCAACCTTAACGCAGTCCCCAATGTATCTATAGCTTGTTGGTTCTCCTATCAAAACGAAGTCAATCTTTGGGAAAGCGAATTCTGTGCTCTGCTTAAGCCAATCGATCACCATTGGCGTCCCGAACTCGGCCGAGCCTTCCTCGTCTCCAGAGATAATTACGGCTACTGACGCGTCGGGATTCAAGCGCAACGCGTCCAAAAAGCATACGATGCTGCCTTTCATGTCTACGGTGCCTCGGCCCCATACCGCGCCGTCCACCACCGTGCCTTGTTCAAAGGTCCATCCTTCGCCTAGCGGAACGACGTCTGCGTGTCCAAGGTACATTATTGTTTTGTTTCCTAATTCGGACGCCCTTTCCAAATTTTTGCAGGCGTACAAGTTTTCTGTGCCGTTAAAGTTTAATTTTTTTACGGCAAAGCCTAATTCCAAAAATTTCTCGCTGAGACATTCGATTGTTTGTCCAACAGACGTTGAGCTGACGAGCTCTGATAATAATTTTACGGTGCTATACATATCCATCCTGACGTTCTGGTTTTCTTTAGAGCTCAACGCCTTGTAAAAGCAGGATTTGTTCTCCGGAGCGTCAGTCGGGAGCCCTGTCTTCATCTCGCAGTGCGTCATTGATTTTTGTGTGCTGTTTAGTTTCCCCGTAACGAACAATAACGGCGCACTGTAGATGTACGTTTGGTCCTTCAGGCGAGCGCCCTTGTGCGGTTGCGCCACCATCATACGCCCCCGGTACGACAATTGCGTGTTCGGGAACCTCCTGGTAAAAGACCTTACCACTCTGCCTATCGACAATTTTTGTGGAGGCACCAATATGGACACCCATCGCCAGCGTAGCTCCACGCCTAACGATTACGCCCTCAACAACGGATGCGTGCGCGCCAATAAAACAATTATCCTCAATGATGACTGGACGCGCCGTCACTGGTTCAAGCACTCCGCCAATTACAGCCCCGGCCGCGACGTGGCAGTTCGCGCCAACTTGAGCACACGAACCGATCGTTGCAAATGAATCGATCATTGTGCGCTCGTCAATGTATGCACCAATGTTAACGAAGCAGTTCATGAGCACAACGTTTGGTGCAAGAAACGCGCCGTAGCGGACAACTGCACCCGGCACAATGCGCAATTTTGCTGTGTGGAAATCGGCCTCTTGCCACCTGTCGAATTTTAACGGAACCTTGTCATATACTCCGTGTTGCACAACGCATTTCGCGCTGGAAATGTACTCTAAAATTGCGCGCTTCAGTTCTTCATCAACGATCCATTGCCCGTTCACCGCGCTACATACGCGCCGTGTCCCAGCGTCCAGTTGATGAATCAATTCAATAAAAGGCATGTCATTCGCAGTGTTGTTTATTTTGGTAATCATGTTTTCTCATTTTCAGTGGTAAGGTTGCTGTTTACAAAAAAATCAATCGGTGACGGAAGTATGTACGGGTAGGCATTTAGAGTCATGAGTGATCCCGCCGATAGAACAAACATGCAGACCGGTATCACGTAAGCTCGGATGTCTCGCTGCTCAGGGCCAACATTTAATTTTAATAGATCTTCGACATACCCCACCTTCATCATAAAGTTGCACATTATCCCGATGAACAAAAACATTCCGACTAAATAGGCCATTCCGACAAACCAGGCGTTCTGCATGATAATTTTTTGCAGTGTGCTTATGTAGCTCCAACACGGAAATCCTGTGCAGAGAAGAATGAGTGCCGATAACGCGAACATATTACGCTTGGGATTAAAACGACAACGCAGGGCGAGATATATACATGTAATAGCTAGCGTGTAATTAATCAGCAGGTGAATGCTCTTTGGCGGCACATCAATTAATAAATCTATTAGCACAAAGCTTACGACAATTCTTTCTAAGCATAATGCGCTCGTTCGAAAGCGCTCTGATGCAGCTTCATTAGTCGGAAATTGTGAAAATTGACTAGCGTTGGATTCACTAAACACTGCAAGCTCCCTGAATCTGTACAGGCTTATGAACAAAATCGCAAACAATGCGTATAAACAGACGCGACATTCTGGGCACTGTACAAGAGGAAATAGCCGATATATTAAATAAACTCGGCCAATAAACATGGGCGTAGTGCAGACGAAGTCCATAATCGAAAAATCCGGCTCTTTCTTTTCGAATGCCTGTTTTATGTATCCCAAAGGGTACGCTAATGAAAGAAGGGACAACATCGCCGCAAAAATTATATTTCTTTCAAAAGGAACGTTTGCAGTTTCGTACCGCACTATTTCAAACGAAAACGAGCCCGTTTGGTCTGCAATTCTTAATAATGAGGCGAATAAAATTACTAGCCCAATCGCAAGTTGAAGTAATGATCTGCGCTTTAATGTGTGTCTTGACGTTTTTATTAGTGCCAAAAAACAGAGATATGCGCCAACAAATGCGATAAACAAGACGATTATGTCCATAGCGCAAATTGCGAGAAGAAGGCACCCCTCCAGGCTCAATAAAGACATCATTCTAACTCGCCCTCCGTTGGGATTATTAAACGACGCGAGCGTTATGGCTGGGAATATTCCTGAGACTAGCAGAACCATCACTACCGAAAGATTGTCCACCCCCAAGTGGTAGTTAACGCTGCCATATGCTAACCAGGGGACTCTTTCCACTAGGTCGAATCCATTAATCGGAAAATCCAGGATCCACACAGCAAAAATGGCGATCAGCAGAGTAAATATATTTACCCACAGCGTGCAGTTTTGTATGTTGCGTTCTTCGCGAGCTTGCAGCAAAAATAACGCTCCCAACAGTGGGGAGAACGCCAATATGGATAGCAAGTGTATGTAATCATATCCAAGGAAAAGCATGCGTTTACATGGACTGCAGCGTTTCGAAACACAGTAACAATATTACAAATCCCAGTAAAGATATGATTATCGAGGTCGAGTTGGCGGAGTATAATTTTTCGAAAAAATGTAGCTGCGTTTTTTTATAGGCGTTAGAAACGGTTTTAAGCGTGAGAGCTTCTAGTTGTTCGAGTCTATTTCGCATGCAGTACCCAGAACGCTTGGTGAAGCGCGCTTTTATGTTTTCCGTGAATGAATTATTCAGCAACGTTTCCACCGTTACGATTCTGCGCTTGCCCAAAGCGTGTGTTAACAGCGCGCATAAGCTGCATATTCCGCTGGTGAATATCTGAGTGACAGAAGGGATCACGCGCTGAATAGCGTTGCGGGCCGTGGCTGTCGGTTCCATGTCGTTCCCGTAACGCCAGTTCCCCATCAGCAATGTTAGAGCGCATACGATACAAGGAGCGCATACGATACAAGCAACGACAGAAATTGTCATTCCCCAATTGACGTCTTTTACATGTCCTAAAACTTGCTCATCAGAACGGTTTTCTCCAAAAAACACAAAAAAAGCGAACCGAACAGCCCAGATACAATACGTTACGGAGAAAGATATGTAGTTTATGACCAAAAACGTTGCAAATGAATCGTTCTGTAAACACCGTGGAATGCTGAGCAATGGTGACAAAACTTTGCTATCCCGTATCATAAGGTTTGCGACAACAAGCGCTAACACACTCACTGTGAAGGTGCGAATGACATACTTTCTTAGCCCGCCCATTTTGTTCACGTCTACTTCTCCGGACATAATTTTGATAATGGTTTCTGCTAGTAGTAGCAGTCCGCCTTGGACGAAAAAATATGCCAAAAGAACGTCATTCATGGCACCAGAGGGGTTTAAACAATGCAAAAACAGGATGAAACTTGTTGTTCCTAGACTCAGTGATTCTATGCTTTTGCGTATGTTATTTGAGATGAGGGCTTCAATGTTAAACAAGACGAATCCCACGTTACTAAGACACAACAACACCATTTCATAATGTTTACTGGTTAACTGTAAAAATTCGAGACGCATGAATAAAATCACGGCGATGACAAATATTCCCTGGTGTTTGAAAATAGAAAGCGATGGCAATGGGCTTTTGTTCGTTACAAATGAGGCAATTTTTGTCAGGATGCCAACGAAAAATGTGACTTCTGCCAACAGAATCCAGTTTAAATCGCTAGTCGCCTTCTTTTTGCAAACTATGGTTAAAATTAGCAAAGCGAATACAATGCATAAGTCTGCAAGTATTTGTGATTTTAGAATTTTAACTGCATGTCCCTTTGCGTGATTAGAACAAGCGAAACAGTAAATGATGCTGTTAAAAATTAATCCTGCGCCAATTCCGAAGATATTATTGCATGTGCAAATTAATAACGTTGCAAACGTTGTCATTTGTATCTGCACTACGACCGTTGTTGACGGTTCTTCTGATTCAAACAACAGATACAGCGTTGATAAGAGCGCAAAAATGTAGACGCTGAGGAGTATGGCAGACGGTTTTCCTGTGGATTTGACTAAGACGGCGATCGCGAATATCCAGCCGAGCAATTGAGCGAATCTAGTCAGTTTTAATGATGTATCACGGCGTATTGTTAAGGTGTCGATTACAATTAAGGGAATGAAGCTATATAAAATGGTGTGGCTTATCAACGTAATACCTAATCGGCTGGGGGATTGGTTGTGCTTTCGTCTTTCTTAGCCGCAATGCACAGACTCGCACCGACGAGTGCATAGCAAATTACGTATACCATGATGCACATCGCGAATATATTGCCTAGAGCATCTTCATTCCTGTGTGAAAAAAACACCACCACGATTACGCTTGCTAAAGATGAACTTGCACTCCACAGAATTGACGTGATTCCTTTGGTTATTGCGGTCGCAAACAGGCCTATCAGTAATGAGAATAACGCAATCAATAAGACAAATGTGGCTAAATCATTGTAATATGTCATAGCTAATCGCATGACGTTCGCTCCGCTGCAATGTACTACATTTATTTTTACGGAATCCATACGCATCCGATTGAAACTTGGGCCTAAAAAGGGCAAAACCACGTGTGCTCAACGAAAAAATCCTGATTTTACAATGAGAGCTTTGTATTATGCACATTGAACATGTTCCTGTTCTGTTGAACGAGGTCCTTGAATATTTAGACCCCAAAGATGGACACGCGTATGTTGATGCGACATTTGGCGGCGGCGGATATTCTCGCGCAATCCTCGAGCGCGCTGCGGGCAGTCGTGTCGTTGCAATAGACCGAGATCCTGCTGCAGCTGAGAGGGCCAAAGACTTTGTGCATAGATATGGACCGCGCTTTGCATTTTATTTGACAAACTTTGGGAACATCTCCGAGATCTTGGAATCATGCGACTATTCCGGCATCGTCTTCGATTTTGGGGTTTCATCATTTCAGCTTGAGGACGGGGCGCGAGGCTTTTCTTTTCAGAACGATGGTCCCTTAGATATGCGCATGGGAGCTGTCGGCGAGACAATTGCCCCTAGCGCGAACGCACACCCTGCGAACATTACGGCGGCCGACGTTGTTAATTCGTACTCGGTACAGGATTTGACCCGCATTATTAAGACGTATGGAGATGAACCTCATGCTAAAAAAATCAGCGACGCCATTGTTCGCCGACGCCGAGATCATCCCATTCTCACAACCCTTGAACTTGCCAACATTGTTCGCTCTGTAGTACGTCACTCAGGAGCGATTGACCCCGCGACCAAAACTTTTCAAGCGCTAAGAATTTTTGTTAATGACGAACTTCGGGAAATTCAATGCGCGTTGGACTCAATTGCAAGTGACGTTGTTGCGCGGCAACTTCGGCAGATTTCCGTGATCACGGTTTCGTTTCACTCTCTGGAAGACCGCATCGTTAAAAATTGGTGGACGTCTCACAACAGGAGTCACGCTTGTGATCGGGGCAACACTTCACCGCGTGCGTTTTCCATTACGCAGTTACATTCTCGCGTAATTACGCCTAGCACAGACGAGCTGCGGGCCAATCCGCGGTGCCGGTCCGCAAGGATGCGAGCGTTTAGTTTTTGTTGAGTTTGTGGCGCCTTCCGTCATTGACACAATTTTAGAAGTATCGTAGTAAAACATTATTGCTTGGCTAAACGTTTTCGATCAAAGGGGTTTTATGAAAATACTTGGGAAGTGCTTGCTGGCTACTGTGTTTTGCTCTGTAATGTTGTCTAGGGGCGTTTGCTCTACAACAACAGATACTTTTTCGGCGCCTGATGTGCTTCCGGATTCTCATCCGGGTGCCCCTATTTCATTAGGTGCTGAGCGTGCGTTGACTCTTTCTTATCGTTTTTCTTCCGATGGCCTATGTCAACTTTTCAGCATCGACGGCGCATCTAATGTCAGGGGGTTTCCGTCAGCTTTTCCAGGATTTGGCACAGGGAGTGCGTACGTATATATTATGTTGTTAAATGGAAATCTCGAGCCTGCGACGCGGGAGGGACATCGACTCTTTATAACTTCTTTTGAGCAGTATATGCTGTCTGTGTTGCATCCTGTGAGAACGCTGGGTTTCTTCAGGGAGCAGATTCCAGGGGTACCTGGACTCTTTCGTCAAACAGCTACGTGTGTATTTCTTCAGACGGTATATCGCGGTTCATGGCCATTTGCCCAATATCCTTATCCGCCATTACCCAGCGAACCACGTGCAACTGGATCGTATCTTGATTGGTCACGGTGTCACGCGTCAATGGACGATGGCGAAGAAGCTAATGCAGGTACAACTGTTGAGCGTGCTCGGGTCTCCTCCGATGTTATCCGTCTTTTCGAGGATTCGCAGGGGCCGTTATAGCAAACTTACACACAATTCCGTGAGACCTTTGAGCAGCCTTTTCTCACGGAAGGCGTGTATACACATCCCGTCTGACGTTCCGGGTTTTTTGAGCGTTCAAAGCCTTGTAATATCAGGACTTGTTCTCCGGAGTGTCAGGCGGGAACCCTGTAGCCCTGGAGCAGGCATGTAGTTGGTTTTTGATCGTTCCCGAAAACCATGCCGTGTTTGATATATGAATGACTCCTTCTGCCCTGCTCCTCCGTGCATTGGATCGCTGATGTGTGCGAAAGATTATTTCCGAGCAAATGTACGGTGTGAACGGTGGTAGGTTTCCGACGGTGACGACTGGCTCCCAGGTCTTCCCTGGAGTGCAATCTATGCCGTCGAAGAATTTCGGGATTGCGTTTAGAATTTGTCTGAACGCACTTTCTATTATGCTGCCAATTGTGCTGCTAGAGCTTTTCGTCCCACCGCGCCCATATTTCTTTGCCAGCGTCTCGAAAAATCTTCGCAGAGGTGTATATTCGCCGAAGGGGAGCAGCCTGACCTTGTCATAGACGTACTCGACCTTATCTTTCGACACAACGAACATACTGTTGTGCCAGACTTTGCCGTCCTTGGTTTTTTCTATCCTGTCGGCGCCAAATATCAAGTATTCGTGGGCTACTTCTCTAATCCGCCTGATCTCCTCGCAATTTTCGTCTGTGATCATGTGCGTGATGGCCGTTTCTGGCCAGACAATGAGTCTCGGCGGTACTTTTGCTTTTTTCTTCGCTTTTTTCGTCAAATAGATCATCTTTTGCAATATGGCCTCTTTATTTTCCGGATTGATCTTGTCGGCTTGGTCTACGTCGGAGTCGACATATAACACGGGAAAGTTTTTCATTGGGTCCTCAGGCGCGTTCCGCAGCTCGAATATTCCAGACACGACAGTAGCGAACATAATCGCCGACGAAATACATTTTAGAAATTTCGATTTGTCACAAAAGAACGAGAATATGAGCAGGCACCAGACAGTTGACAGAAAATACCTGCATGGCGCGACGCCCATCGTAAAGACCTGTGCAACGACTGAATTTTCAAAGTTGAACAAGTGGCAGACGAAATTCCACGGGAATGGCAAAAATATCGTGCCTCGCATGAACTCAAACAGCGTCCAGCCCAACGTGAAGCTTAGCGCGAAAAAGGGCACCACATCGCCGTATTTTTTCGCTTCAGACAAGGCCCCCAGTTCGCCATCATTTTTGTCTATTAAGCCCCATTTTGCGGCGTTCTTATCGATCCAACGCAAAAACAATTGTTGTACGGCACACACGCTGCCAAGCATGCTTCCCCACAGCAACCCGAGAACGGACAGGGACGGCAAAAACAGTCCCAACTTTTCAACGATCTGAAAAGCCTTGTATATCCCGAATAATGAAACGAATATGAATGAATAGCCAAAGGTTAACCCCAAGCAAAACCCTTTCTTGGTATTACGTATACTACTCAGCGTTCGCCCTAATCCCACTAGCGCTGCCGACGCGACAGCTAGCCGCAGCACAAACGAAAGGATCCCATCCGGGGTAGGAGGAATACAAAAGGCACTTCCCAAAAGGGCCCCGCAGATGGCGCAGATTAAGACGTTATTCATATTCACCTGCGAACCAAACAGTTAGGTCTTTGGAACGACTTCGCTCACATTCGAGTCAAATCTGTAATACCAGGGCGCTTGACGTTCCACTGAGCTCTTTAGTTGTTTCTCGCCCACCTCTATTGCCACAGAAATGCCTGAATCAGACACCTTCGTCTTTAACTGAACGGGTTTGTTGAATTTGCTCATAAACTCTCGCTTCGTTGTTGCAAGAATCTCCCCCTCATGTTTCTTTAGCACGTCTGCCTCTGTCGCGCGAATGTCGTCACGGTATAAGTCGGACGGCGAAAGGTCAATATCAAGCACGATTGAACTTCCATCGCTTACACAGCGCAATTTTCGTAAAAACCTGCCCTTGTGTAGTGCTTCCAGTGCAAATATAAGCGCTTCAAGGCCATTTTGCTCGCTCCAACGCAGCGACGACTTGTATTGCCACAGCTTTTCCAAGCTGTCCTGTCCAAGTGATCGCCGCTCAAGCAAAGACAATTCTTCTTCGGACATTGGCTGGCTCGTCTTTGCAAATATTTGTTGGCGTTTTCCTTCCTCATGTACTAGTTGCAAGTTGCGAATCGACACCGGCAAGAGGAATATTCCCAAGGCAACCGCGATGCAGCTTGCAACTTTAGGGATCAGGTACGCTGTGTGCAAGGGGCGCGTTTGTTTTTGACACAAGTATTTGGCGGGGCTCCGTCGTCCTGTAAACTTTGCGATGTTTGCAGCATATAGCTCTGGACCACTTGGGGGCTCCATTCCCTCTTCTTGCAGGATTGTGATTTCTTCATCATCTATATGAATCGTTCGCCCAAGATATTGAAATGTTTGAGCTATTTCCCTCGAATACACGGCGCCTAACGGCACATATTGTTCTGTTGAGGCGTCAGCCGCGCGCTCTCCTCCAGTAGGCAAACGCCCTTCCAACGCGCCCAACATCAGGTTTCGCACCAGCACCAAGTGGCGATCCACACCGATTATCAATGTCGTATAGTTAGCGTTGCGGCACATCAAGCATTCCCATTTTGTCGAAACATGCGCGGCCTGCAATGTTTGGCGTTGGCTTACGTCTACTTTGTTTAACGGAATGCGATGCTCCAACAACTGCCGCAACACACGTTGGCTCATGTCGGATATGTCGCACGTTGTAACGAGGAAGCTTCGCTCCGTCTGCCCTTCATTTGTTGCCTTATCGAAAAGTTGCGGGCCAATTGTGATTTTGTCTAAGCTTGCGCTTTTTTGCCTCAGCCTTTTTTTTAGGAGATATCTGTCAATTTGCGATAGTCGGCCAATGGGCACAAACTCGCAGTCGCCCCAAATCGCGTCTATTTCTACTGACGCATACACAGGGCCATATTGCTGCAATATTACGTCTATGTCGGGGTCACGAAGCGTGTACTTAACCACGACACGCTTCTTTTTTAATACGACTACGTCTATTTCATCCCGCTTAACGTGAATTAATAAACTGTTCATTTTGCTTCTTTTTGAGCCGAACTAGGCGTTACACCAGTTCACGGCTTCCATTTTCTGTAATTCCGCTTTTTTCACCGCCAGCAGGTCGACGTCGTTCTGCCACTCTTCAGGCTTAGCCTTTTTATAAGATTCGTTTTCTATTTTGGCTGTCAGCTTTGACATGTCTTGCGTAAGGGCGCTCAGTTTTTTGTCAAAAAGCGACCTGGAAACCTCATGCGGATATTTTACAAAGAACTCCTGTCCTGCGACAAAGAAGCGAATCCCCCTCGCAGGGAACGCCTCAACAAGCTCGACCGAATTCACGCGTGCTAGTGGCCGTATCCAATGTTCGTTTGCGCTTACAAAGGCGTCGTTCTCTCCAGACTTTACAAGCAAATCCAACTTTTCCTTGCAGCCAATCAGCCCTTTCAGTGAGCGCACCTCACCAGCAACAGAAATGTAGTGGTCGACAAGGTCGGGCTTTAATTCGTAGTCGTTTATGTTGTTCGTCCATGGCGATATCAGAAGCATTTGCTCCGTGCCGTTTGTTAGCTTTTCCCACAAATATTCCGTTACGAAAGGAATTACAGGATGAGCGACTTTGAGGTATTCCAAAAACACGGAACACGCTGTTTTGCGCGTTTCTTCGTCATCGCAGAGTTTTATTGCCTCAATGTACGTGTCGCAGAATACGTCTTTCAGGAATTTATGGATGCTTTGGGCATACAGGTCAAATCTGTGTTCGTCTAAAGCTGACTGCGCTGCACGCTTAAATTCTATTAATTTCCGGACGATCCACTTGTTCAAGGGTTGGATTAAATTTTCTCTATAGGTCTTGAATTCCCTGTCAAATATGTATCCTTTCATTTCCAAAAATTTTGACGCGTTCCACATTTTCGTGACGAAGTTTCGTCCAATTTCGACGTGAGACTCTCCAATGTTAACGTCTCTTCCGGGAACGGCCAGAGTCGCTAGCGTCAGCCTTAATGCGTCTGTTCCGTATTTGTCCATGAGGTGCAGCGGGTCGATAACGTTGCCTTTTGACTTTGACATTTTCTGGCCATGTTCATCCCTTACGAGCGGATTTATATACACAACCTTAAACGGCACCTCTTTTGCGAAATACAGCCCGAACATGACCATTCGTGCAACCCAAAAGAATATGATGTCGAACCCTGTGACAAGCACGTCCGTCGGGTAATGTTTTCGCATCTCCGTTTGATCACGGGGCCAGCCCAGCGTAACAAAGGGCCACAATGCGGACGAAAACCACGTGTCTAGCACGTCTGGGTCTCTCGTCAACTTAGGCAGGGATTTTTCGTCAACGTCGAAATATTTTTTTGCCTGTTGCTTGGCTTCTGCTTCTGTCATTGCGCAAAACATTTTGCCATTTTCTGCGTGCCAGACGGGAATTTGATGGCCCCATAAGATTTGCCGAGACAGGCACCAGGGCTGGATGTTTCGTAGCCACTCGAAGTACGTGTTCGCCCACTGCTCTGGGACGAACCTGATTCGACCAGTTTCGACAGCCTTTATGGCCGCCTCCGCAAGGACCTTTGTGTCCAAAAACCATTGATTTGTTACCATTGGCTCTATGATAGCGCCAGATCTGTTGTTATACGGGACTGAATGCACAATGTCTTCCGTTCGCTCCAGCAAGCCTTTTTCCAGCAGGACTTTTATGAGCTTTTTCCTGGCTTCAATTCCAGGCAGTCCCCTAAACTCCTCAGGCACTTCGTCGTTCATTCGGCCGGCTTCATCCATTATTGATAAGCAGTGTAAATTATGGCGTTGACCTATCTCGAAGTCCGCGAAGTCGTGTGCCGGCGTAACCTTAAATACCCCAGAGCCTTTTTCCCTGTCACAGTAGTCGTCCGCAATTATGGGGATGGACTTATCCGTCAGCGGAATGCGTGCTTTTTTCCCAATAAGGTGCTTGTAACGCTCGTCATCAGGGTGCACAGCTAAGGCCTGATCACCGAACACCGTTTCTGGCCGAGTCGTTGCAATGGTAATGAAGTCGCACGTTCCAATCGGGTACTTGATATACCACATTTTTCCCGGCTGAGTTTTGTTTGAAACTTCTATGTCTGAGATTGCTGTTTTAAGGATGGGGTCCCAGTTAACGATCTTCTTTGCCCTGTATATTAACCCGTCTTTATATAGCGTCGTAAACGCGTATAGCACGGCATTAGAGGCGTCGTCGTCCATCGTAAAACGAACGCGGTCCAAGTCTATACTCATTCCAAGTCGAACCAATTGGTAGAGAATTGTTCCACCAGATTGCTCTTTCCATTTCCACACCCTGTCGATGAATTCATCACGCCCGAGTTCTTGCCAATTGATTCCTTGGTCTTGCAATTGATTGGCAACTATAATCTGCGTTGCGATGCCTGCATGGTCCAGTCCTGGCTGCCCAAGGGTAACGTACCCGTGCTGCCGTTTGTATCTCAACAGCATGTCCTGGATGACAGACGTAAATGCGTGCCCAAGGTGCAGCGAACCAGTCACATTTGGTGGGGGGAGCGTTATAGTGAACGTTTCCGTTTTCACATTGCTTTTCACTGTTTGGGCGATGACCTTTTTTGATTTTTCAACTATTTGAGGCTCAAATTTGTTGTGGTCAAACTGCTTACACATGTGGCTCTCCTTACAGTCCGTATAGCGCTCCCCTCGCCGCTACCTCATCAGCTTCAGTATCATTGCAAAAATCACATCTGAAATAAACTTCAGGACTAAGATCAGCGCTAATGGCGACAAATCGAGAAAGCCAAACGTTGGCAAAACCCTTCGTATTGGGCGCAGGGCGGGTTCGATTAGCTGGCGGAGGGCCCCGAAGCCATTGTATATCAACGGACTGTTCATATTTAACAACCCGAAGAATAAACACAAACTGGCGATTATATAGCAAGTAATCGCATAGCGATACATTCGCAAGCACACGTCGATTAGTTGCAAAAATGGGACAACTATAATGTCTGTAAGCATTCCGACAATGCGTCAGATAAGTCTTAACTCAATTTGTACTACAAAATAAAAAAGCATTGTGAGAAAAAGTTCGCCGAAACAGCAGGATTGCTGTCGTGCAGATGACTCTTCGTAAAAAGCAGAAGCGCGGTTTCTCGCAGCTTCTGTTTCATTTTCAGTCGCGAACTCGACTATAGGGCTCCCGACTGACGCTTTATGAGACAAGTCCTGATGTTACAAGGCTTTGATCTCTCAAGAAACTAGGAACGTCAGATGGGATGTGTCTAGTCATCCTGAAAAAACTCGTCATCTTGACCTGGCGTGCTAGGAATAATTGTTGACTGATGATGATGGTATGGAGGAGCTTGGGTGTCGGAGCCAGAGTACGGAGGCTCGGGCATTGGGCCTGTTGGTGGAGTAATGCTGCTTACAACGGTACGTCTAGCATTTAGTGAGACTAGAAGATCCTGAGTTTCTGACTCGCCGCCAGATAAAACGTCCATCAACAAGGTTGTAGACGCTTCCACTAATCGCTCCAGGTTGTACTGATTTTCCAGAATCTTGCTCATCCAAAAAAAGAGCAAATTGATGTCGTGGTTGTACTCTACCTTGTGGCGTGCAGTTTTATCGCGTAAACGCTGAGTTGTTTGGTCAATGTGGTCTGATGTCGCCACTAACTTTACCACCGAGCTTTTCACGGTTCCTATTTGCTCCAGATCCGTCGGGGTATAGCCCATAGCTTCTTGAATGTTCGCGTATCCATTCGAATTTTCTGCGAGGGCAATGTTTAGCTCCTCCAGCATTATCCGCATGTCCTCTTTCCTTTGAGTGCGCACGTTAAATGGGACTGATGAGTTAAGCACGGGAGTGCTCATTATCACTGCTAATGAGACTAAGCAGGGTTTTAAAAACTTCATGACAACCTTCTAAGGCAATATTTGTACTTGGTTTATTATCCACTAGAGTTAGTTTAATTTGAGTTAATGAGTTCTAGTACTGGAGGAAGATCAACAGTTCTGTCGAAACACAATGCTTGGACAAGCCATTTTCTTTCTTGTCGTTTTTCATGTGCCGAGATGGTTTTCACTGCGGCGTGCTTAAATGCTTTATGAGTATTAATAATTAACCGAAAAATAATATATTTTTGCGAGAATTATTCTATAGACTAATGTCAATAAATAATTATGAAGAAGATTTCGAGAATATTCATCCCCGTAATTTTATTTGCAGGCTCGGTTCAATCGTCTAGCTTATTGAAAGGCTTAAGCGGTGTCGCTAAAGCCGCGGCCCCACTAGCAGGTGCTGCGATGGGGGTTGCTACAGGGAATCCGGCGGCTGGCATGATGCTTAATCAAGCGATGGGCGGGCAGCAGCAAGGCATGGGCATGGGTGGCATGGGTGGCATGGGCATGGGCATGGGAGGCATGGGCATGGGAGGCATGGGGATGCCTATGGGTGGAATGGGCATGGGTGGCATGGGCATGGGCAATCCTATGCTGACGAATTTGATGAATATTCTGTCGATGAATCCAATGATGTTAAATTTAGTTACGACCATAGTTAACATGGTTATGAGCATGATGGGTGGCGGAATGGGCATGATGGGTGGAATGGGAATGGGCATGAATCCAATGATGGGCGGCATGGGAATGGGTATGAACCCAATGATGGGGGGAATGGGCGGAATGGGCATGGGCATGAACCCAATGATGGGCGGCATGGGAATGATGAGATAGCCGCAATTTGCTCCAGTTGCATTCTATAGGGCTTCCGACTGACACTCCGGGGAACAAGTCCTGATGTTACAAGGCTTTGAGCTCTCAAGAAACCCGGAGCGTCAGGTGGGATGTGTGTACCATATCATCGATTCGTCCATTTGCCGCTACGAACAACGATGGCTGTTAGCTTAGACATATTTGAACAACGCCGTTGGTTTTTGTGGTTTCCGATGGCAATTGCTCTTGGAAGCGCTCTGTATTTTTCTCTGCCTAAGGAGCCGGCGTACGCGCCATGGGTAATGTGTTTGCTCATTGCTATAGTTGTTCGTCAAAAGCTAAAAAAGCATATATTGGCGTCAACGCAATTCTGGCATTTCTCGCGGTTGCATTCCGCCTGCATGTGGCTGTTGCTGTTGGTGAACGTGGTCATTGCGTTTTCAATGGGCTTTATTTCAGCGAAAATCCGCACATCAATGTTGAACTCTGCGCGTTTCCCGTTTGCGGCCGAGTGCAGTAATGATTTTTCAGATCCAGTTTCCTCTCAAAATTCAGTTGGGTCTGGACCTGCTTGCTCCGTTCGGCAAATTTGTTCCGGGACGGTTGAGTCAGTCGAGGATGTACCGCGAGGGACGCTAAAATCTCCCCGCCAGTTGCGGCGCTGCGTTCTCTCGCAGATTGACGACATTCCGCACGACGTTAAAATTCGCGTCCAAGGAACTTATAAAAAACTTAAAGACATAAAAGCGTTCGATTGCGTGACTTTGGATGTCGAACTGTTTCCACCGCCGACGCGCCTAACGAAGCATGGATACGACGCTCAATTTGATGCGTACTTCAAGGGCTTGTCTGCGTTCGGAAAGGTCCACAGCGTCATTCGCACAGAACCTTCGCGGCACTCGCTTGGTTTGGTGTGTCGCGTCAGAGCAGGGCTATCTGACATTCTTCGAGCACGTCTCCCGTCGTCCGTCGCATCGCTTGCTACGGCCCTAATCACAGGTGACAAGTCCGGAATTTCTCTCAAAACGCGAGAAGATTTTACGCGATCCGGCTTGTCACACATGTTAGCGATTTCTGGGCTTCACATGGGGCTGATTGCATGGCTGATTTTTGCAGTGCTGACGAAGCTTTTGGTTTTAATTCCACATCTTGCAACCAGGTTCCTCGTCAAGAAAATTGCCGCCGTATGCGTCATTCCATTTTTACTGGGATATTTGGTGTTGTCGGGAATGTCATTTTCTGCTCTTCGCGCGTTCATTATGGTCACGCTATCCATGTTGGCCATTATATTGAACCAGCGCGCAATCAGCCTTCGAAATACGGCGATTGCTGCCTGCATAATATTACTAATGTTTCCTGAAAGCGTATATTCCGTGAGTTTTCAGCTGTCGTTCGCGTCTGTTGTTGGGCTGTGCTACGCATATTCAGAGGCTTTCGTAAAAAATAAACGAAAGACAGAAAGCAGAGTGCGCTCCAATTTGTGGCGGTTGGTTCATAGGCGGATCCTTTCTCCGTTGCAGCAAAGCGTGGTTACCACCTTGATTGCGACGCTAGCGACGACGCCAATTGTTATTTACGTTTTTCAGCGTGCGACACTGGTTGGCGTTCTTGGAAATCTTGTAGCAGTTCCCTTTTTGAGTTTGTGCGTCATGCCGTTGATTGCGTGCTTGATTGTTGCGCCAGTCGACCTTGTGTTCAATCTCTTAGGCAAAAGTTTGACAATTCTTGCGCGCATCGCGGAGTTTGTTGCAGGAATTCCTGGGTCGAACTTTGTTTTTCCTCGTCCAACGCTTGTCAGCGTGCTGCTAATCACTTTCGGCAGCTTGTGGTTCATTATCTGGCAAGGACGCAAACGCTGGCTTTTGTCTCCATGCTTCGTTGCTGGCTGGATCATGTTGTTTTTCCCACAGCCTCCGGAAATTTTCCTGACGCGCGACCTTATTGGCGTTCGTGAGGCGGACAAATTTTACATATCAAGCCTGCGGTTTGGCAGCTTTCATGCGAAGGTGTGGTCGCAAGAGTGCGGCGTACAAGAGGTCCTGCCAATGAAGGACGTGAAAAAATGGCGGGACACGTTTGAGCACCTTATTCCTGAGCATGAAGGCGACGTTGTTTTTGCATGGCGTGATGGCAAGTCAGAGGTGCTTTCGTTCACCGGCTGCCGGCGCCCGTGGCAAACTCGCTGAACTCTGCCATTACTCGCATATGCGTATTTTTCACCACGCAACTCGCCCGAATACTCTGCAATACTGCTTTTTTATAAAGAATACTATATACTTAAAAGTGTGAAGTGACCACATGCGAAGTCCAGTCGGAGGTTTTTTTGGTCGTAGTTTCAAGCCAATGGTCGAGTGCGCCATGGCATGGATGTCAGTTTTTTTTGTTCGGAGGTAAATATGTTCGGATTGTGCAAGAATGCTTTACTTTTAGGCGTATTCGCAAGTTGCTTCGTCGGAAGCGGACGTTGCTCTATGCACGTGGATTTTGAAGGACTTAATAATGAAAAAGTAAGAATTTACTGTGACAGAACCAAAGACTGTCGCGGCGTGTATCCTCCTGGCCAAGACCGCAACTTATTAACGCGAATAATGGATTAAACCAATGTGTTGCAAATGCCTTTTATCTGCGGTTTGTCGTCAGTTAATTGATACCCCACCAAAGTGCTAAGAATATGCGTAAACGCATTGATGAC
>JAIRNK010000006.1 GCA_031258095.1 Holosporales bacterium | reverse complement strand
CGACGGTCTAAAAAATCTTTACTTCAGCGAGGATTGAGAGCAATGAACAGTATATTTGTTGGGACTTGTTTTGTACACCAATTGTGGGAGTTTTTGAGATGCGTTGGGTGTTATGGGGTGACTGAGAATCTTTAGCCTTTTTAGCAATTTTAGTCAACGGATGTTCCATGATTCGCGTTAGTAGAGCGGAGCGTTGTATATCTTTGGCAGAACTGCGCGGGTCCATATTTTTCGATAAACCCTGATTATGTTAAAAGCGATTCTCACAAGACGGCACATGCTTGTGTAGGTTTTCCGGCGTTTATCCCGTTCAATGACGAGTCAGAATGCCACATCGGCGAGCGCCTTCATATAAGACAGAGCCGCCCACCCACAAAAACCACACATGCAGATATGTTATATGCACATTTTTTATTGCATTGTATAGGAGCGGGCCAACCTCTTACGGGCCGAATTGCTTCTTCACTGTTGTCAAGACGAGGAACGTGTTGACTGGTGTCGCACAATTGCTGATATAGAGGGCAGACACGATGAGCCTACATTCCTTTTATTGCACGCTGAACGAAACCTAGGTGCAAAGGCTAAGCTGTTGTGTTCCAGACGCTGGCGAGCTGACTTTAAATAAAGCTATCCGTAAGATAGCATCGAAGGTGTTTACTCACTAGCAAATCATATATCGAGGAGCCTCTCCAACAGGATCACCCTTGAAGAGTATATTCATGTATTAGACGGAAGAAGACGTGCTGCGCCAAGTCTGCTCCATCGAGACCGAGGATCCCATGTAAAAGATATTATAGCGGTCCTGGCTTATGTTCTCACTTTGAAGAAGACCCTTTCAAACTATTAAATGCTGACGGGCAATAACCCATTGGAGGACAAGGAACTCACCGTCATGGGCGTTCTGCGCGCGGCGCGCATAAGGTCCTAACGCGACCAAATGGCTGCAAGCACGGGCAGGAACCATACAGGCGCCATATCCGTGCAATGTTTCTTTCAAGGAACTCTTTTGCTACCGCCGTTGGCGGTGACGCGACATCACAACAAAGTGTCGTCTCATTCTTTCTCTGCGCTCGAGCAGTCTAGCTAGCACAGAAGCAGATTCAGTCAGCATCCCTCCCGTATCTGTACAGAGACCTCTCCCGCTGTTGCGAGTGCTTTTACAGACATGGATTGAAGTTCAGTTAATTATTTCGTTCACACAGACGGCAGAGTCCCTGCTCCTATTCTTCAACGTCTCCCACAACAATTTCGTCGGCTGCGTCGGCGGGCGCCTCTTCCGCGGGCGCGGCTGTGACAGCCTCCGGTTCTTCTGCGGCTTCTTCCTCCTCGATCTCCTCGTCAGCTTGTACGCCGCGTGCGTAATGCGGCGACACGAGAAGTACTGTGTCGTCGTCAGCGATCGCGTCGCCCAGAGCGTTGAGATTTAAAGTAGTGCTGTCCTTAATTTCGCCGTGCTGTCTACTTCCCCACATTAAAGCGCGCGCAAGCGCCCTACTTTTGGCTCGGATTGCAGGGGTCGCTTTATTGAAACCGTAGCCTTGGTCGTCGTCCGTTTTATTGGAATGGCTATGCACTCTCGCGCACAGACTTTCGCTGTATGCCTCGAGGCCTTGCAATATTTCTTCAAGGCTGCCCGTTTCATTGAAATACGCGCCTATAGCTTGACACATTTGGCCAATAGCATGTTCTGGAATGAACTCACAGTCGCCTTCTGCAGTTTCGGCTACTTCACCGTAAAGGTACCACGCTCTAAGTATAATTTCAAGAACTGTGTTGACAGCTTCGCCGCTATTAGGGAACATTTTCTGCCCTAGCGCTGTCATATTGTAGTCTTTTCCAGCGGCGATAAGTTGGTCAATAAACAGATAACCTAAAACATTAAGCTCCACGCTGGACGTTCTCGCGGCGATTTGTGTAAACGCCGATTCAAAGTCCTCTGGATTTGCGCAAAGGCCGGTAAGCCAAGACGCTCGCCGCTTCAATTCCTCTCTGGCAGATTGGCGACTACTCACGTCTGGGATTTCATATGTTTCCTCTCCGACCGTGATTTTGATTTTTTCTGGTGGTGTCAGGTGTCGCTGAATTGCGCGTGCAAAAACATCTTGATGGTCTCGGAGCGCGGCGCTGTCGTCTTGGTATGCGTCGTTCAATGCTGCGACGAAGGCTCCGTTTTTCATCAACGCTTCCCATCGCCGTATACCTGAAACTGGACACATTCCCAACCGTTGTGCCGCATCATCCAGCAGGCCGGCAATGCCTTTGATGGAGATCGATGCCGTGAACCCCCTCCCGACGTAGACGGTATCCTTCAAATTATCGAACACTCGCGTGTACATTCTAACGAGCCGTTCGCATTGCAGTCTCGATTTGTCCGGACAGTCATCGGCAAAAACGCTCCGTTGTTGTAAGAATCTGACGAAGTCCTCGCCCGAATTCTCGCCGTTCCGATACGCGCTGAGCTGCATGAGGAATTCCCTGTACCCGTCTTTGTTTAACGTTTGCTGGCAAAAAGCGCGCATTTCTTCCACCCGTATCAGACTAGTCAGCTCTCGCGCTTGTGCCCGGCCCGTCTCAATTCCGGTCGTGCTCAGCATCATGGAGAGGGCGGCCATGACGCGTTTCGCGGTTGCCTTTTGTTTCATTTGTCTCATTCTCCTTTTTACAGTTTTCAGGGTGCCGAAAGAACTTAATGGGTCAAACGCTCCCGTTTAGTGAGGCTTCTGCCGGGCATTATGTTCAATATCCCCTGCTCGAGCCTCATTCTCTTGTTTTCGTTCGCGGGCTTGTTATTGCACGCGCCTCACCTTTTTTTTCTGTTCTTATATCAGGCGTCCGCCTCTGGGAAAGCGCGGACTCTAATATGTTCCACGACCTCAACAAGCCCATCTTCCTCCAGGTCGACGAGCTTTCCGCGGATATCGTCCAACGCTGTCCTGGTAACGATTGTTTCGTCCAACGCAATGCCGGCCCCTGGTTCGGCCGCGGCTGCTCCTTCCGCTCTCCCGGGTGCAACTGTCTCGGTTCCAAGTACGTCGATTCCGCATTCCGCATAAAGGTAAGAATTTCCTGCGAGTAGACCCACAAGCGCTTGTTGTATCATCGCGTCTCCTTCCTTGGCGGTCTTCAATTTGCCGTCATTGCCGATATATCCGTCAGCTACACCTCTATACTGGGCCGGGTCGGTGATCTTTTGTCGCAATTTTGACAAAGCTGCACCGTACGACACTCTGTCTGTTCCGAGGCGCATCTTTCCAAAAACAGTGTACACCGGTTCGAGACTCCCGCACAAGCCGGTCTCGATGAATCTCGTACAATAGGAGAGGCTGACAGGGTTGTCCACGTGCGGCTCCGACACTGCCCGTATCTTCGCTTTGAGGTCTTCTTGCTTGAGTTCTACTTTTTGATCTGTGTATCTCGCGTACCGCATAGGATTAGAGAGCGTGTACTTCCCTGTGGAGTTTCCCGGCTCGTTAAGCGCGAATACGACCACAGCGGCGATTGCGCATCCATTTAATTTTTTCATATTGCATCTCCGTTCACATTTTCGTCAGAATCGACGTCACATTTTCTTTATAACATTTGCACAGGTAAGAATGCAACACCCAAAAGTGGTATATTGCTCCTGCGTCAAGAGTTCCGCCAACGTTTGCTCAACGCGTGTTCCGACAACAACGTCCTTTCCAACGACCAAGTGTCCCCCCAGCACCAAGCGATCTCCGTGCCGAAGCGAGTAATGTGCATACTCAAGCTGACGTTCCGGTTCTACTGAGGGTTCTAGAGGTTGAAACATTAACCTTTGTTCCCCGGAGCGTCAGTCGGGAGCCCAGTATCGCCAAGATTCCCGTTCGAAGGACAGGTAACGCACAACGCACCGCGCGCGCCCAGTATGCACCGTGTATTTAACCGGAAGCAAGTATTTTCGCATATTGCACATTTGTTCGTTCACACTACCTATAACGAACCCGTTCTCCCCTGGTCATCTGTTCTCGCAATTTTACTAAAATTCCCTGGGACATTTTTTGTTTTGACTACAGCCCAAAAAACTTCGAAGAATTGTTAATAGGTTGTTAATGGCTTTTAAGGGGATTGATCGTGGCAAAAAGACAGCAAACGCAGCGCTGGTCTTACAGGGAAATCAGGTTTATAAGGATCGGCTTTCTCTCTGGCGTGCCGATGAAAGTTCTAGCGCGACAAATCGGCCGCTCGCCGTCCGCGCTGAATAAGGCCCTATCCCGCTATCATATCCGCGACAAAGAAGCCTCGGAAACTTACAGAACTCCTGTGAGCAAGAAGCGCCCGATGCTGACTACGATGGATTTCGTCGTCCAGTTTCTTAATAACAATGGCTACAATGTTTGCCGAAGATTGTATCACATTGGCACGAAATTTGTTTGTGAATATTTTATCAATCAGCAGCCCGTAGCGTCGACCAGACTGATCGTTATCGCAAATGGTCTGAGATTGGCAGAGCGACGATCCATCTTTTTGGTGAAAGAACAAAATGACGACGATTTCGCATATTAGGGAGAACAGGGCGAGTCTGCGCGTCCGTAGGAAACGCGTTGCCAACAAAATACGCTCACGAAGGGGTTTTATACGCTCGCAAAGAAGTTTTAAGATGGCGCCTGACACAGATGGCTCAGGGAGAACATCCGAAGGGAACTTTTGACAATGGCACCCAAAGCTCGTATTTTTCCGGGGTGAAGTCCACATTGCGCGCCGTTCATGTCAAAAGTGAAAATCCATAAAGCGGGGGACTTTGCGAAAATGCGCGCGGCTGGTCGCGTGGCGGCGTCTGTGCTGGATTACATAGCGCCCTTCGTAGAAGAGGGAGTGTCGACCATAGAGCTGGACCGGCTGTGCTATGAGTTTATTATCTCCAAGAACGCCATTCCCGCGTCGCTCAACTATGACGGCTTCCCGAATTCGACGTGCATATCGCTCAACCATGTTGTATGCCACGGCATCCCCAGCGCGGAGCGTTTGCGTGCAGGGGATATTTTGAACATAGATGTCGCCGTGATCCTTGATGGGTGGCATGGCGATACGAGCCGGATGTATACGGTCGGGGTGGTGTCAGAGACTGCGAAAAAATTGATTCAAGTGACGCACAACGCCCTAATGAAGGGGATCGCTGTTGTCCGCCCTGGGGCGCAACTGTGCGATATTGGGTGTTGCATTCAAAAGTTTGTGGAGGCCAATGGTTTTTCAGTCGTTCGTGACTATGGCGGGCATGGAATTGGGCAGATATATCACGACAATCCGATAGTGTTGCATTACAACGACCCAGACAGCAGCTTGGTTTTGAAAGAGGGCATGTTTTTCACGATTGAGCCCATGATTAACGCAGGCCTGCCGGGTGTTTTTTTGCTGAAAGACGGCTGGACGGCGGTGACGCAAGATTATTCGCTATCGGCACAATTCGAGCACTCCATTGGCGTAACTGCGTCAGGCGCTGAAATTTTTACGCTGTGATCGCCTGCTGACGAGCGTCGTGGTGATTTAATTTTAAATTTGCTCAACTCTATGGGGCTCCCATGTGAAATGTTGGGATTACCACAGGGTTCCCGGCTGAACGGAGCTTCAGCTGGGATGTGTCACAGTCGTTCGTCCTTACTGGCGCTTGGGTTTGTTCTCTGCATTTAAAATGGGATGAGCATATACATATCCCATCTGACTCTTCGGGTTTCTTGAGGGCTCAAAGCCTTGTAAAACAAAACTCCACCCGGCGAGTCAGTCGGGAGCCCAGTAGTTCAGGTCGCAACTTCCCCCCTATCGATTTCCTTTTCCAGCGCGTGTGCCCTCCCCTTCTTCTGCTGTCGTCGGCTTGTAAGTTTGCAACAGACGGCCGCAGAGCAGCAATTAGCGTACATCTGTAACATTGTGCCGAAAGGGTCCACCAGCGGGTCTACGGCCGCGAATAACGCGATTGTGTTGCCCAGAGGAACCCCCAGAGGATCTAATATCCCAGTCATCAGGGAGTAATACAGTATCCCGCGGACACCTGATGCGGCTAACGATGTCAAAATTGCGGCTAAAACAATGAATAGATACGACGAAAACGTAAGCTGCTCATTAAAAATATTCACGACGAATATTGTTCCAATTGAGTAGAAGCACACTGTCGAAAATTGACAAAGGGGCACGCCCAAGGGAATCGTTAGCTCAACTGTTTGGCGATCGAAACCCAGGCGCTCTACCATTGCGTCAACGGCCTTGGGAACGCATATGATCGACGCTTGCGTGGAGAACGCCATGAGGAGCGTGTCAAGCAGTCCTTTGACGGTTTGAAAATATTTCAGGTTAGAGCACCGCCACAGAACAATGCTACTAATGAGCATCGTCCCCAATATAACGCTCAACATCGTAAACGCTAGGCTCAAAATGGTAATCAGAGTTGACTTGCTCGTTCCGGATAATTGGGTCGCAAGCAAACAAAAAGATCCTATTGGTAGAAAAAGAAGGACCTTTTCATTGATTTTATGAAAAACTGGCAAAAAATCGCCGATGCCGCGCAACCTGAGCTTCTTGTCATTCCGCGAAACCATCCCACAGGCAACGCTAAAGATCAGACAAAAGACTATGATTTGAAGCATATTTGCGTTAGATAAGGCCTTAAAAATGTTGTTGGGCACCGTATCGACTAGAAAATCGACGATGCTCACGGATTGGACTCTTTCAACGGGATCGTCCAGCGTGACCTCCCGCATTTTTCCGCCACCGCTATTTTCTACGATTCTCATAATTTCCGGATCAGATGACATGTTGCGCCCTGGCTGCATGAGATACCCGGTGACGACGGCCAATGTCGCAGTTATAAATATCATTGAAATAAATGTCGCTAGAATCGTGGACACATAAGAACCTGACGATTTATGTGACAGCAATTTTGTTGTGCTGCTCAATATTGTGAGCCCGATTATTGGGATGACCGCAATTTGCAGTAAATTCGTATAAAAGGAGGCTACTGGGCGCAATACTGGCGCAAGCTGCTGTTGAGCGAACCCGACATATACGCCGCAAGCGATGCAGAACAAAAGAAATAATGGGTGCCTTACGACGCTGGCCAATGCTATACGCTTCATACGGTTCACCTATTTCGTAGTTAAAACAAAAATGCCGTCCCAATTCTTCTTCGGAGGGTTTTCCTTAAAGGCCTGGCACCGCTCAACATACATTTGGACAAGGTAGTCTAACGGGTACTCCACCTTTAGCTTTTCAAATACTCTTAAGGCTTCCCCCCAACGTTGCTCCGTATACAGCTTAAAGCCGTACGCGAATTGAGTACACAAATCGACCTCCTCTTTTGACGGCAATATGCGACTGTCTCCGGACATTTGACCGACAAGTTCATAGATTTTAACGCCCTCTTCCTTCCCTTTAACAGCAACGATGTCCACGGGACGGAATAAGAATTTGTCTGCGACTAACTTTTGTAAACTCTCACTGGCAAGAATTTTGGTCTTGTATACCTTGTTGGTCCCTTCCAAGCGAGAACCAAGGTTTACGCCGTCTCCCATTAGGGTGTAGTTGATCTTTTCGTCAGAACCAATGTTTCCAACAATGACTTCTGTCGTATGCAGCCCAATTCTCGTGATAAACGTCGGCTTTTTCTCCAGTTCCCACTGGCGGTTTAATTCCCCCAGCCGCTTTTGGCACAACAGTGCGGCATGACAGGCGTTGAAGCCGTGGTTCTTATCGGGCGTCGGCGCATTCCAAAACGCCATGATTGAGTCGCCAATATATTTATCGATGGTTCCGTTTGTATCCACAATAATTTTAGACAATTCGTTAAAGTAATCCGATAGGTGCAGGACGAGTTTATCCGCCGACATTTTCTCTGAAATTGTCGTAAAACCTTGAATATCGGAAAAAAAAGTCGTGACTTCGCTCATTTTGCCGCCCAGTTTTACCTCTGCGCCCTTCATCATTAGGCGTCTGACGAGAACCTTAGGGACAAATTTTCCAAATGATTGCAAACTAAATCGCATGGCAGCTATTGCGTCGATCATCATTTTTATTTCTGATATGTTGCTCTTTATATCAAGCGGCTCCGTTTCGTAAAATTCTTTCAAGCGCTGCGTTTCTTGGGCAATCGCCATAATCGGAGCAGATATCCGTTTAGACAAGTAAAACGTTACTAACGTGGCGATGATTGCAACAAAAAGGATAATGAAAATTTCATGTTGTTGCATATCTTCAATATTTTTAGCGAAGTCTGACTTTGGCACAACTATTCCGACGATCCAATTCAGATTATTTTCATCTGATATTGGGGTAAATGTCGCCAAATATGTTTCTCCACTATGTTTAAACTGCAATTCATTTTTTTCTGGCTGATCTTTATACATTTGAAATGCGATTTGAATTTGTCTATCAGGAGCCTCACTTATGGAAAGGAGGGAGCGTTGAGAATTAAACCCTACATTTTGCTCCGCAACATTCCCGGACGGATATGCGACAATTTGTCCAGAGCGACTGATAATAAATGCAAGACCGCGCTCTGATACTTTTTGTTTTTGCATGAATTCTGCCAGGTCGTCCAACAGCAGATCAACGCCAATTACTCCCGCGATTTTCATGATGCGCCCATCATCAGACACGTAAATGGGAATGGCGGCGGTAATTCCCATGCTTGTCGTCCCTGAAAATGGATAGACATCTGTCCAAACAAACCCCCCTTTTTGTTCCGCAAGAGTGAACCATGGACGAGTTCTTGCGTCAAAATTTAATATTTCATTTTTCTCTTCGCCAATTAGTATGCCGTCATCATTGTAATAACGCCAAAATTCAACGCCTTGAGCTGTAGACCTATCCTGCTTTTGAACTAAGAATTTAATGTTATTGGGTAAAAGCTTATCCGATTGAGTGACATATTTTGCCGCGTCCTTGCGCCGCTCCACCCCGAGAAAGTCTCCGATTGTAAGTCCAATATAAATATTGTCAAAATGGGAATAAAGTCTAAGGCTTTGGATTAAGCACTCCTGAACCTGCTTATTATCGAGACATTCCTTGTCGCTTAGGTCTACTAGCGAATGGCACAGCGTCACAACCTTTTGCACGTCGTCAAGATATCGTTGAGTACGCATTAATATGTTATCGGAACTTTGCGACATAGAGCGGCGCGCAAATTCGAGTGACACAATATTGTTTGATCTATACGTAAACGACAGGGTGATTACGTTTTCGAAGAGAAACAACATTATAAAGCTTGAGATAATATCGTACTGAAGTCTACGCTCTGAAAAGAACGTGTAAACTTTCTGAATAAACGCAAGAGAAGTTGCGCCATATTTCATCTTGAAGCTCCTTTAGCAATTGTCATTCCAAAACGCATTCAACATTGTATGTCTCGATATAATTGTTCACAAAATGCAGCAATTGGGGCGCCCAGCGCGACACGCCCACAACGATTCGGTCAAATTTCTTTTTTAATACGAGTGGAAGCAATTCCATTGTTTGTACAGATTTCAGTTGTTCTTTTATTTCGACTTCGTCACTGATCGTGCCTATGACCTCTTTCGCTAAAATCCTGGAAATAATGTCCTTCCATTGCGGCGTTGCGAGGACTTTGGCTTTCGGGAAAAGAGTACTCGCCATTGATACGTACGACGTTCCTTCCTGGGCTAAGATGCTGCGATTTTCAAAATTTGAGAAGATTTGTCGTAGTGTTAAACAGTTCTTACCGGCAGCCCGAGCGACCAAAACTCGGTTAAGCAAAATACACTGGCGTATCCTGGCATACGGAATTGAGCAAAGGATCTTGCTAGCTCTCTCTGGAGTAGCAGTTAAATTCGATATAATCAGGTCGATTTTCCCCTCCAGGAGGTAGACTATCGTTTGTTCCCAGTCGGGGACTTCGACAAGCTTCAGCGTTACTTTCAACGCGGCGGCAATGCCTTTTGCCAAATCCACGTCAAAGCCCGTAATTTTTCCATCTTTGCCCTTAACGTGAAAAGGAGGCTGGTCGATTGGACATATTCCAACGAGCAACTCTCCGCGCTTCATAATGGCTGCTATATCCGGAGCAGCAGTCACTACCTCTGGAGCCACGTCTGTCCCGGAGACAGGGGGCGTCGCGGCCTCTTGCGGTAACGGGGGAGGCGGAGGTTGCTGCAGCTCTGGTTTATGCTCCAAATCTTCTTCATTGTCAGATGTTGCTGCTAGTCCAGGGCTTTTTGCTAGATCAGGAATAGAACCGAGCTCCAGTTCACTTACACGCTCGGCTTCAAGTTGGGACGAGTCTTCATCAGATATTTCCTCTTGGTCCTGATTGGTCAGTTCGTCTGGCACAGAATCGGGACTGCCACAATAGATCGGAGATCGCAGAATAAAACAATCAGCTATAAAGCACGTGAAGAACACGAGTAACTGTTTGAAACCAAGCATGTGTAATTACGATATACTTCCACCGCTTCCACATGGTATCATCGTAGAAACTAATTTTTTGTTAACACCTCCTCGTCTGAAACGAGCGCGAAAAGCGTACGCTTGCGCGTTTGGTCACAAATATAGGGCCCCCGACTGACTCGCCGGGGGGATTTTGTAGTTTTACAATACTTGGAATTTCAATAAAACCCGAAGAGTCAGATGGGATATGATACTGGGGTCAAAAAAGATGAATGCGATCGGATTACTGGCACATTTCGCTTGGATTAAACTCAAAAATCATATCTTTCCACAATTCATATTCATTAGGCGGCAAAGGCAAAGGGCTGCACTCTGGGTCGAGAACTGCGCGCAATGCGCACTCCGCCGCGATGCGAAAATCTGCATCACGTTGGAATCTTTCCATATCCATGATCGTGGCTTTGTGAACAGTTCCGTCTGGTTTTATAGACAGCCTAATTTCTACAACAATTTGGCTCGCTTTTTCGTGACCGCTTGGCATATTCCAAAAATTTTTCATGTGCTGATTCAGCCGGTCGACGTCCGTTCCTGTCAGAGTATTGCCTACAGTATCAGCAAGAGCCGAGTTTTTTGTCCGTCCAGCGCCAGATTTCCCCAGGAAATCGCTAACAGACTGTGCTACGTGTCCTTTTTTCGCAAGGTCTATTTTCGCCTTGTTTACCCCAGCCTGCGATGATGTCCGAGCTTGCGATTTTTTCGGTGTAGCAGGCGAAGCGTTTTTGCTGGCTGTGCTCGGTTTTTTCGCATCCTTCGCGTCCTTCGCAGCTTTTGGGGGGCTTTTAGCTTGAGTAGGCGCAACGGTTTTCTTTGCAACTGGCGTTTTAGCGCTGTTTGTCTTTTTCGGCGCAGATTTTTCTGTATGAGGTGGTGTCGTTAAGGAAGACGCCGATGTGGCTTTCTGAGGGACAGGCGCTTTGGGTGGAGCCTTTGACGGTGTTTTTGTCGGCTTCGTTGATGATGCGTCTTTGGTTGTCGGTGCTGCTCCGATCGCCACGTTTTTATCTGCAGTCTTTTCGTTTTTACTAATGGATTGTGGCCCAAGCATTGGAGCCGCACTTTTCGGCCCAATTTTCACAAAGTCAACAATAACGTGGCGCGTCGCCGGAGCAAATGGACGATTCTTTTTAAAATGCGTTTGCGTCAACAGGATTAACGCGATCAGAAAGTGAAGCAACGCGGATAAAAAAGCCGCGCGAGGCATTGTCAACATGTAGAAATAGGAAAACAAAGCTTCTCCTACGCAATTCTATAAGAGTGTGATCACAAACGTAAGCATTCACTTCGAGGGTATTGCACGAAAAGATAGACTGCGCAAGAATGTGCCGGAAGTAAGGGGGGTTAAAGAGCTACAGAAGGGGTATGTGTCATGGCCAACAATGGAATCCAAATAAAGCAGCCTGACATCTCTATAACAGAAAATTGTTCGCTGTCGGTATTTTCAAATGTCAAAAGGTGGATAGATGCGCTACCTCTCTTTTCCGAATTGGATTTGGACATTACGCCATTACTAGCACATGCGCGTCAATTTCGAATATTTAAGGACGTTATCGTATTAGGGACTGGCGGCTCGTGTCTTAGCGGAAGGATGTACTCAACCTTTAAAAATGTTGCTGGTCCTCGAATGCACTTTGTCGACAACATTGATCCGTTTAGCTGGACAAAGTTGTTTCAAGAAATTTCTCCAGAGACAACCGGCATAGTCGCAATATCCAAGTCTGGAGTTACGACGGAAACAATATGCCAAGTATTAATGGCTGTTGAAAACTGGAAGCAGGGCTCTGATCATTTTCTTTTTGTTACGGATCCTGAAAGCAGTGCTCTGAGAAAAATCGCTGAATATTACGGAATAACATGTATAGATCACCCCATTGGAATAGGGGGACGTTTTTCAGGCTTTTCCGTTGTGGGGCTTCTACCGGCTCTGATTGCTGGTGTTGATGCTAAACAGATCTTAGTCGGAGCCAATGACGCCGTAAACGCGTTCATATCCATAGGGCCGACCGAAAGCAACCATGTAATTGCCAGCGCATTCATACAAAATGATTTGTTCCTAAGGGGAATAAATATGTCTGTACTTTTTTGCTATGCAGACAGACTGTACTCGTTCGCAGAGTGGTACCGACAATTATGGGCTGAAAGCGTGGGCAAAAGAGAGAGCTACGAGCCTGGCGATACCAACACTTGTAAGCGGTTTGGAACAACCCCTATCATTTCGATGGGGACGATAGATCAGCACTCTCAATTACAGCTCTATGTTGATGGCCCCAAAGACAAGTTTTTTACGATCATTTCCGTCGGAGATCATCCACAAACGCCACCAATTAAAACTGACGGCGTAAATGACAACATATCGCAAGTGTTGGGCGGACATACCATGGCGGACCTGATGATGGCCCACCAAGAGGCGACGTTGCAAACGCTAACGGAGAATGGACTACCCACACGAAGCATTTTTATTCCGTTGCTAGATGAGAGAAGCTTAGGCGAGCTCATGATGTTTTCCATTTTGGAGACGCTAGCGATTGCAAGCGTTTGGGGGGTCGACCCATTCAATCAGCCGGGAGTAAAATCTTGTAAGGATAAAGTAATCGAAATGATGCGCGGTTAGACATGGCTGCATTGCTGTCAAACATCGCACTTATTTTTCCTGGGCAAGGATCGCAGTCTGTTGGCATGGCGAGAACCATTTACGACCATAATATCACAAAGACCGCAGAACTCGCTGACCGCATATTTGGCAGCAAGTTGACAGATGTAATGTTCAACGGCCCCGCTGAAAAGCTGAATCAGACAAGATACACGCAACCAGCCATATTGACGGCAAGCGTCATGATCTTGGAATACATGAGATCTTTCGGAGAAGTTGACGTAATTTGCGCAGCTGGACATTCAATTGGTGAGTATTCTGCTCTTGTGGCAGCTGGCGTAATGTCGTTTGAAACAGCGTTGAGCCTGGTAAAAATCCGAGCGGATGCGATGGATGAAGCGTCACCAAAAAACCCTGAAAGGGACACCCCTTTGGGGGCAATGAGCGCAATCTTGGGCGGAGACGTTGACATTTTATCCGAAATAATTAACGACCTTTGCAGTGATGATGAATTACTCTGCTCAATTGCGAATTATAACTGTCCAGGACAAATAGTAATTACAGGATTACGCGAATACGTTGAGCAAGTTTGCGAGCGTGCAATATCTAATGGAGCGAAAAAGGGGGTCATGCTTCCCGTCAGTGGGCCTTTTCATAGCAAATGGATGCAGCCAGCGGCAGAGCGACTAACACACGCCCTGGCGGCCATTAGGTTGGAACCACCTAACTTCCCAGTGATATCAAACGTAACCGGACAGCCAACTGCCCTGGAGGACGTAAAAAAATTGTTGCCACGTCAAGTCGTGGCTCCGGTACGATGGTCAGATTGCATGGAGACTATGGTAAAGCTGGGGGCAGACACATTTATCGAAATTGGCAGCGGAAACGTGCTTTCTGGAATATCGAAGCGCTGCGCTCCTGACAAAACATTTGTGTCGTTACAAACAACAAGCGACGTGGAAGCATTTATGTCAGAAAACGTTTAAACGTCGTGAGATTGCCTTCAGCCAAACCTTCAGCCAAATATGGATAGTAGGTTAGCCAAATCTCATGTAAGCTGGGGGTGTTGTAAGGGCAGAGCGTTACCCAATTTTATGGCGGAAAAAGTAGACAGTAAAAGAAACATTCCGGTGCTTGTACTCAGGGACACGGTTATCTTCCCTAGCATGGTCGTCCCCTTGTTTGTCGGGCGCGCGAAGTCGGTTGCCGCCGTAAAAGCTGCCTGGGAAAGGAAAAATAGGGACTTGGTTCTCCTTACACAAAAGCATCCATCGGAAAATGAGCCAAAATTATCAGACGTATATACCGTTGGCACAATTGGGGCGGTGAGGCAGATCCTGGAGTTGTCTGATGGAACGGTAAAGATATTGGTATCTGGCGAATCTCGAGTGAGGGCAACGGGCCTTCGCAACACTGCCGGCTACGTCAGCACGTCGGTAGAGGAGCTGCCAGACTTCGTGTCGAATGCGAACGAAGCGGAAGTCTTGCACAAAATCATATTGAAAGAGTTTGAGAGCTTCGCGAAGGTGAATTCAAAATTCGCACAGGAATTCCATACAATGCTTAGCAAAGTTGAGAATTCAAGCGAGTTCGTAAACATGATTATGTCCGGGTTGGCCATAAACGTGCAAGAAAAGCAGGCAATGCTAGAAAATCAAGATTTGGTCGAACGCCTAGAAGACGTTTTGACATTGCTTCGCGCCGAGAATGAGGTTTATTCCGTCGAAAAGCGCATCCATGGCAGAGTTAAGAAGCAAATAGAAAAGACTCAGCGTGAGTATTACCTTAATGAGCAAATTCGCGCAATAAATAGGGAGCTAGGAAAAACAGAGGACCCTGAAGACGAGTACAGAACGTTGGAAAAGCGCATAGAGCAAACGAAGTTCTCGAAAGAAGCTCGGGAACGAGCCATGGCTAGGCTGTCGCGCCTTCGCTCCATGAACCCTATGTCGGCTGAGCACACAGTGATTCGCACATATCTCGACTGGTTGCTGGACATCCCTTGGAACAAAAAGACAAAGATAAAAAAGGATATTACAGCAGCTGAGACAGTGCTTGAACGGGATCACTACGCATTAAAAAACGTAAAGGACAGAATTCTTGAGTATTTGGCCGTACAACTGAGGGTAGACCGATTGCCGGGGCAAATTCTCTGCTTTGTTGGGCCTCCTGGAGTCGGAAAGACGTCTCTCGGAAAATCCATTGCAGAAGCAACAGGGCGCGCCTTTGTGAGAGTGTCGCTTGGTGGCGTATCTGACGAAGCAGAGATCCGCGGCCATCGGAGCACGTACATTGGTGCAATGCCCGGGAAAATTATTCAGGGCATGAAAAAAGCGAAGCACAGCAATCCACTGTTCTTGCTGGATGAAGTCGACAAGCTGGGACATGACTGGCGTGGCGATCCTGCGTCGGCGCTGCTTGAAGTGCTTGACCCGGAACAAAATTCTGCATTCAACGACAACTACATCGAAGTGGATTACGATTTGTCTGAAGTCATGTTTGTGGCTACTGCAAATACGCTAAATATGCCGCAGGCACTGCTGGATCGCATGGAGTTGATCAGAATTCCGGGCTATACGGAAGACGAAAAGTTTCATATAGCAGTGAAACATATTGTTCCGAAACAAATGCAAGCGCATGGCCTAAAAAAATCAGAGTTTTGTATTAAACCCGAGTCAATAATTAACCTGATTCGGGCATACACAAAGGAAGCCGGCGTTCGAAACCTCGAGCGTGAGATCGCCACACTCTCGCGAAAGGCAGTAAGGGAAATCGTAACGAACCATGTGGCAAGCATAACGATTAATCAAGAATATATTCAAAAGTTTTGTGGTGCTCCAAAATATAACTTTAGTAAGTCAGAGCTGTTTAAAGAGCCCGGAATATCCACTGGCTTAGCGTGGACCGAGGTTGGCGGAGACATAATATTCATTGAGGTCTTGATTTTGTCTGGAAAAGGCCAAATCATACAGACTGGGAAGCTAGGTGATGTGATGAAAGAGTCCATACAAGCGTCTGTTAGCTACATTCGCTCCATGTCTGCGAATTGGAATATTGAGCAAGACTTTTTTGAAAAGCACGACATACACGTGCACGTGCCTGAAGGCGCGACGCCGAAAGACGGCCCATCCGCGGGAACCGCGATTTGCACAGCGTTGACATCTGCCTTAACGAAAACCGTCGTGCGGCATGATGTCGCAATGACAGGCGAAATTAATTTGCGCGGTCAGGTGCTAGAAATTGGTGGCCTGAAGGAAAAGTTGCTGGCTGCACACCGTGGAGGAATAAAAACGGTTATAATCCCCAAAGAGAATGAGAAAGACCTCGCTGAAATCGATGAAAAAATAAAGAACGATCTAACGTTTGTGATGGCATCAAGTTTGGACGAAGTTTTACACCACGCCCTCACGCATCCAGAACAGATTGGGCTGTAGGGAATAATCGGTAGGAGCGATTATGTTTTCTGTGACATTAGCGGCAAGCGACGCGGCACCAAGCGTAGCGGCAGAAGCTGCAGCGACCGTGTTGTCACACGTATCCGAAGGAAGCCTAAACACATCAGTCTGGGCGTTGTTTTTGCGTGCGGAATTCGTTGTTCAGCTGGTTATTGTTAGCCTGATAGCGGCAAGTGTGTGGTCCTGGGCGATAATCATTAACAAAACACGGCGATTGAAGCAACTAAACGTGGCGGCAGACGAATTTGAAGAAATGTTCTGGAACGCTGGCTCCCTAGAATCTCTATATCAAAGGATAAATGGAAGCGCTTCTGACCCGCTCGCTTCAATGTTTTGCGCAGCAATGCGAGAATGGAACTATGCTGTGTCAAAGAGCGGAACTGGAAACATTGAGCAAAGAATCGACCGGGTTATGCAGCTGGTCATCAATCGAGAAATCGCTTCTGCTGAAAGACATTTGGGCTTTTTGGCGTCCCTTGGCTCGAATGGCGTAATCGTTGGATTATTCGGAACAGTGCTAGGGACAATGCACAGCTTTCAAAGAATAGTCGCTCTTCAAAGCACGAATCTCGTCGCGGTGGCGCCAGGAATTGCCGAAGCGCTGTTTGCAACGGCTGTTGGCGTTATCGCATCTATCCCTGCTGCGATTGCGTTTAATTCAATATCAATCGATTTGGCTCGGTATGCAAATCGGCTAGAGGCTTTTAGCAATGAATTTAATGCGATTGTTGCACGCCAGTTGTTGGAAGAGCGTAGCTAACAAATGAGACAAGCTCGCCAAAAAAGTCGCAATTTCAGGCCAAGTAGCGCAGTGAACGTCACGCCAATGGTTGACGTGATGCTCGTGCTGCTTGTGATATTCATGGTTACGGCTCCAATGGTAACGGTTGGCGTCAACGTCGACCTTCCCCAAACAGCAGCAGCTCAGTTGGGCGAATCGGCAGACGCGTTGATAGTATCGATTGATGCGACGGGGCAAGTATATGTACAAGAAACACAGGTGGAAATGAGCCAATTGGTAGACAAACTACGTGCAATAATAGGAAACAACAAAGATGCGTGCGTGCTAGTCCGAGGAGATCGAAACTTAAAATATTCTGCCGTGATGGAGGTAATGACCCACATCGCAAACAGTGGAATTGCGAAGGTTTCGCTTATAGCCGAGGTGCCAGAATCACGTGTCCCGTAGCTTGCGAAACATTGTGAGATTTGTTTGTATCAAGGCAGCTGTGCAGTCGACAAGAGTGCGGTCGGCTATGATTCGTTCGGAAAAGGTTGGGAAATATAAAATGCAAAGGAAAAACAAGTAAATGAAAGACTCATTTTTCAAAATTCACACGGAACAAGTAGAAATTGCGGGCCGAGAGCTCGTATTGGAGACCGGACACATTGCACGGCAAGCGGATGGCGCTGTATTGGTGACATATGGTGGAACGGTTGTATTGTGTACAGCCGTTGCCGCCAAAAAGCCGAATGATTCATTAGGTTTCTTCCCATTAACCGTTCACTACCAGGAAAAGGCCTTTGCTGCAGGACGAATTCCTGGGGGGTTTGCGAAGCGCGAAGGAAAGCCTTCAGATAAGGAGACGCTCACGTCCAGGCTAATTGACCGCCCAATTCGCCCACTGTTTCATCCGAACTTTTTAAACGAAGTCCAGATTATATGTACAGTATTGTCTCATGATAAGGTAAACAATCCAGATGTTCCCGCAATAATTGGGACGTCTGCAGCGTTAGCAATTGCAGGCCTTCCCGTGTTAGACACAGTTTGCGCTGCCCGTGTCGGGTATAAGAAAGATGGGTATATACTAAATCCAACCACAGAAGAGTTGAAAAAAAGCAAATTAGATCTGGTCGTCGCTGGAACGAGAGGCGGCGTATTGATGGTTGAATCAGAAGCTCAGCAGCTTAGTGAGGAAATCATGTTAGAAGCTGTTAAGTTCGGACACGCAAGCTTTGCTCCAGTATTGGAAGCAATCACTGCATTAAAGAAGGCAGCGGGTAAACCCGAGTGGAAAATCCCTGAGCCGCCGGCAGAGTACGAAAAGGTTCGACAAACGGTGGAGCAAGCTGTCGAAGGCAAGTTGCGTGCAGCGTTAGAGATCAAAGAAAAGTTGCTTAGGCACGATGCAATATCTGCATGCAAAGACGAATTGCTAGCAAATGTAAGCGAACAAGAGGCGCCATTGGCGAAGAAGGCATTTGAAGAACTTGAGTACGAACTATTGCGCACCGATATTTTAAACAACAAGCGTGTAGATGGCAGAGCACTGGACGAAGTTCGTCCAATTTGCTGTGAAGTGGGCATCCTGCCCCGTGCCCACGGTAGCGCGCTATTTACAAGGGGGGAAACTCAGGCTCTTGTTGTTACAACACTCGGATCCGCAGATGACGAGCAGTTAGTAGATGATTTGACAGGGGAATACAAGGAAAGTTTCTTGTTCCACTACAACTTTCCCCCATACGCCGTAAACGAAACCGGGCGAATGTCTTCTCCTGGGCGTCGCGAGATTGGGCATGGGCGCCTTGCATGGAGAGCGCTGCACCCATTAATGCCTACTCCTGAAGATCTCCCATACACAGTTCGCCTGGTGTCTGAAGTAACCGAATCGAACGGCTCGTCGTCAATGGCGACAGTGTGTGGTGCGTCTCTTAGTATGATGGACGCTGGAATTCCGCTTCCGGGGCAAATATCCGGCATTGCAATGGGGTTGGTCAAAGAAGGGGATAAGTTCGCCGTGTTGACGGACATTCAGGGTGATGAAGACCACCTAGGTGATATGGACTTTAAAGTAGCTGGGACCTCGGACGGAATTACTGCCTTGCAAATGGACATAAAAATAACCAGCATAACCTTCGACATAATGAAAATCGCGCTGGAGCAAGCCTGCAAAGGGCGCGCGCACATCGCAAAGCAAATGGCATTGGCGCTTGAGCAGTCACGAAACGAATTGAGCAAATTTGCGCCACAAATAACAAGCATACAGATTGATAAGGAAAAGATTCGCGAGTTAATTGGTCCAGGGGGGAAAGTCATTCGTGAAATTTGCGAGGTCACACGGACAAAGATTGACATCAGTGAAGATGGAAAAGTGTCTGTATTTGGTACAGATCAAACGTTGCTTGCCAAGGCAATGGGCATGATCAATGACATCGTTGGCGAGCCTGAAATTGGGCAAATATATACGGGACCAGTAGTAAAAATTACGGATTTTGGCGCGTTCGTTAACTTTTTTGGAAACCGCGATGGACTGGTTCACATCAGCGAAATAAGCGATGAGCGAGTTGAACGGGTGGAAGACGTGTTGCGGGAGGGCGACATTGTTCGCGTCGTTCTGCTTGGGGTTGACCTGAGGACAAGAAAGGCGCGCCTTAGCATTAGAGCGGCAAATGGTGGGGCTCCACGGCCGAGGGGCGATGGTTTTCAACGAGGCGATCGAGATGACCGCGGTCGCAGTGGAGAAGGTAGAGGGCGCAGGGACGAGCCGTGGCAACGACGAGACGACGGGTATCCAAATGGTGGTGGAAAAGCGCGCCGGCAGTGATCCTTCGTTGAAAAGGCCCATGCGAACTTTATCCAGAGCAGTTTGCCCCTGTATGTAAAAACATAACGAAAAGAAAAAAAGCCATGAGGCAGCGTCATCTGCCCCCTGGCTTTTGAGCCCCCAGATTATCTCTTGTTAGCAATGCGCTAGAACTACAAATCAGACCCAACCCCGTTAATAACGACCAAAATAGCGAACATTGCAAACAGACTGAACAGTTGGCACGTCTATAGCGTAAATGAGATTGCAAACTGCCATTTCCAAGTCATGTAGATATTCGAAAAGTCTATTATTCAAAACATTGCATTTCACCTGTTCCCAACACCTTTCTACCGGCTTAAAAACGTTTCGCCGAGAAAGGCTGTATGCTACACTCCGCACATTAGAATGTGCAGGCGCAATTTGGGCACATGCTGGACAATTTGCTGGATATCATAAAAAACTCCCCTGGGATAGCGTACGCAATAGTGTTGTTCGGCGCCATGATAGAAGGGGAAACGATTATCCTTAGTGCGAGCGCGCTGGCGGCCGCGGGGTATTTATCAATAACAAAAGTGGGCGCGATTGCCTTCTTCAGCACACTATTTGTCGACCAGGTGCTATTTTATGTTGGGCATTACATGTATAAGCACCCTGGACGGCCGATATCAGAACGCTATCCGCGTTTGTATCAAAAATCAAAACGCGCAGTCCTCTTGCTGAAAAAGTACGACACTTGGTTCATTTTGTCTTTTCGCTTCATTTACGGAATTCGTGCGATTAGTCCAGTTGTGATCGGTCTTTGCGGGAGCTTGCCGCGGCGCTTCATTCCACTCAACGTTGCATCAGCTATGATTTGGATGATTGTTAGTTGCGGCGCAGGATATTGCCTTGGAGACTTTTTCTTCGATGCGCGAACGGGGCACATTGTTGACAGCAGTATGCATAAGCTGCAAGCAGTTGTTGTCGGAATAATCGTTGTAGCAATACTTATTGCTACGACAATTAAGCTTTGGGGTAAACGCGTTAAGTCGTAGTGGTGTTGCAACGGAGAGCTTTTTGAAAAAACGGCAATATAGCTGAATCGTCTATAGGGGTCCCGATTGACGTTACGGAGGGCCAATCTTGATTCAATAAGGCTTTGAACCCTTAAAAAACCGGAGCGTCAGGTGGGAAATGTACACACATTCCAGCCACGCTCCAGCTTATGATTTGATAATCGAGAAAGACCAACGCACGACGTCTGGGATTCCAGACGATAGTGGGCTCACAATTGCGATCACGGGCCGTCCATCTGCGTTTTTTACGGAAATATCAAACAGTTGCTCGTTCTCTATCCTGAAGATGCAAGCCAGTTTCCGTTTCTTGGTGCCTTTATTCCCTGGCTTCGATTGTTGCATAACGACCTCGCCAAATAGCGATTGCTCTTCATGGTTCACGTCGGTGAGTTCCCACTCCGCGCCTATGCAAAAATTAAAAAGCACAAAGGCATCCCTGACAGCATCATCAACGATGAATGTGTCGACCGCATGGATTGAGTCTTTAAGCAAACTCAGTTCTCGATTAAACGCGTAAGATTTCCCGTGATCCGTTACTATTCCGGAAAAAAAATGTCCGTTTGCGTCTGTGTCAACCGTATATTCGTCTATTAATCCGGTAATTTTTTCGACAGAAGCAGAGCAATCGTGACTGTCAGACTGGTGGATAATCCCCACCGAACTGCCACAAACAACATTGAACGATTGATAACTCCACTCGCAATTCATGCTGTTACAGCGCCTGTCAATTTGAGTTGGGGGGTAAAGTGCTTGGTCAAGCTTTCTTAAATTTACAAACAACACAGACTGCTTGTTCGCCAAGCGCAAAATGCCATTTAGCTCGTTTTCTGGAAGAATGGCGCTGCTTTCCACTTGGGACAGCGCGATGTCAACGTCTGCCGACAAAATCTGCTCGAAAAAGCACATTGAATTTCTGGTGGATATGCGGCACAACTTGCCACTGCTGTGTCTGAAGAATCGAATAAATTGTGCTAATTCGTGCAGGTAGCTTTGAATTTGTTCAAACGTCGAACGATGGCGGCTAAAAAGCTTGCCCAGCTTGTCCGTGAACGATTTTTCCCACTGAATTAGGGCGTTTCTAATGCCAATTGCCATACAAAAATTTCGATATATTTCGCAAACAGGGAGCAATTGCAAATACATCTCCTGCAAGGCGCATAATAGATGGTTCTCAAGTTCTACAAGTAAAATGCCGAAGAAGCTGTTGTCATATTCGCAGTAAACGTTAAATTCAATTAACGCCTTTAGCGCGCCAAGCTTGCATGTTTGCGGCCTTAAATATCTTTTTTTTAACAATCTGTATTCAAGCTGCACGTTTTTAAAGAAAATTCGCTTAAACGAGTCGTCCGCACTTGCGCCAAAAAAATCGTACAACAGGATGAAATTGGATAGCCGCTCTGCAAGCACGACGTCTTCATTCCCCCGAAGCTTCTTTTTAGTCTTTGCATATAAGCTATGATCATACCAATGTTCAATTAGGCGCCGAGATAGGCGCCGAGCAGACATATCCCCCGTCGCCTTTAGGTCCCGGAGCCATCCAAACTGACACAAGTAGCTCGTAAAATATTCATCGTCAGCAAACAGGTCCTGCGGGACGGCCCAGGACTTTTGGTAGCGCACGTCAAAAATGTCCGATACAGAAAAAAAACCGTTTAGAATAACTGAACCGTGCTTAAGGCTCCCAGTCCAAAGGTAGACCGGAGATGAATACATCGCGTATATTCTAGTTGGCCAATGCAGCCATCGCCAAACGCGCCCGCAGTGATACCGAAGGGCTATTTTACGCAAAAGCGTCTTCGTAAAAGTGCGAATTTTGAAATTGCGAATTTTTTGCATATCCTTTGCAGACACGGTCAATCGCGGCTTAATCCTGCTTGTTCATATTAAAAATATCACCTTTCGCGCGTGTTTAGTGAAAAGCTGACTGGTTTAACCGCGCGCCTTCGTTCGTCAAAAAGCTCGTTTGCCGCTGTGCCAATCCAGCGTTGCCGAGCAAGCTGCGTCTGATTTTGCTTAGACATTCAGTCATGTATCTGTCACCTTGTCCTAGTATGCGCAGGAGGCGACTAAAATGAAAATCGCAATGACCAAGCGTCCTGAATTCATGTTGAGTGTCGTCGACCCGTTGCATCTTCCTGATCATGGCTATTTTGAAGTCGCATTCTTTGGCGCTTCTAATGTTGGGAAGTCTAGTTTAATTAACGCTGTGTGTAACAAAAAAAATTTGGCTAAAACGTCGAAAACGCCCGGGCGCACTCAGATGTTGAACTTTTTCACATTTCCGCCGCAAACAGTGCTTGTGGACGTTCCTGGATATGGCTTTGCGAGTGTCCCACCGAGCGAGCGAAAGCACTGGCAGGATTTGCTGCTTGGATATTTGGCTTCTCGCGCGGCTCGCATGCACGCGTACCTTCTGTTGGATAGCAGGCGCTTCCTCCGCCCAAACGACCTGGACGTGCTCCGCATATTTCAGGAATATGGCATCGCATACACACTTGTTTTCACGAAATTTGACAAGCTCAACAACTACGAACAGGACAATCTAAAACAGATGGCTCAAGAGCAGTTCGGGCAGTCTTGCCTCGTGTTCTTTACAAGTGCTAGAACTAGGCTCGGAGTTGAGGACCTTCGGCGTGACGTGCGTGAAAGGACGTAAACCTTAGCGTGCGGGAACAATTGCGAGATTAATATAGGACTCCCACCTGACGCTCCGGGGAACAAATCCTGCTTTTACAAGGCGTTGAGCCCTCAAGAAACCCAGAATGTCAGGAGGGATATGCGTATGTCATTCCGTGTAGTAAGCAATCAATGTGCATCCGAGGGCGAAGAACAGTTTGAAACGTCAATTCGGCCCAAGACTTTGCGCGAGTTTACGGGGCAGACTCAAGCGCTTGAAAACTTATCGATATTTATTACTGCAGCCCGCCAACGTGGCGAAGCGCTAGACCATACGCTGCTGTTTGGCCCACCAGGACTTGGGAAGACTACGCTTGCGCAAATTATTGCGAATGAGCTTCGGGTTGAGTTTCGTGCAACGTCTGGGCCGATTCTCGCAAAAGCAGGTGATTTAGCTGCGATTCTGACAAATCTAACTCCACACAGCGTGTTTTTTATAGACGAAATTCACAGGCTGAATCCATCTGTTGAGGAAACGCTATACTCCGCAATGGAAGACTTTAAAATAGACATCATGATTGGCGAAGGCCCAGGCGCGAGGGCGCTTCGGCTGGATCTGCCTCCGTTTACCCTGGTTGGCGCGACAACTCGCTCGGGGCTATTGGCGCAACCGTTAAGAGAGCGCTTCGGGATTCCTCTTCGTCTGCAGTTCTATGACGTAGGTGACTTAGCAAAGATTGTGACCAGAGCAGCGCGAGTCTTGAACGTTAGCATAGAAGAAGATGGAGCAGACGAAATCGCGAAACGGTCGCGTGGGACCCCGCGTATTGCTGGACGTTTGCTGCGTCGGGTTCGTGATTTTGCGCACGTTTTTGCAAAAAACGAGAGCGTCGTTATTACATATGGGATTGCTCAGCGCGCATTAGAGCAGCTATCGGTAGACATGTTGGGATTGGACGCGCAAGACATTAAATATTTGCGCATGCTTGCGGAGTATTACAAAGGCGGGCCAGCGGGAATAGAAACGCTGGCGGCGGCAATGGCCGAAGACCGTGGCACGCTTGAAGACATGGTCGAGCCATACCTTTTGCAGCAGGGATTTATCCAAAGAACAGCACGCGGGCGCGTGTTGACTGACCTGGCGTTTCGTCATTTAGGCATAGAGCGCGACGTTAGCTCATGACGCAACCCCGCGCCCGCGAAAAAGGGCACACCCGCGCGACCGAGTCCGTCACACGAGCGCGCCCTCAGGGCTCCTCGATAAGAAACGCTCTACTAGGGATTTGGTGCCGAGGCCTTTTGGTCCTGCAACGTCTTAGCGATAGATTCCGGTGTAGTCGCCGCCTTGAACCGAGCCAACACGAACGCCAGACTCTGGGACAAACGCGGTGCCGCTTCTATAAAAGTGTCTGGACTCGCGTGCTTAAAACTTCTGCTGTCCTCATAATCCTTCCCTGCAGAAACCAACTCGGCCAGTGCGTGGTTGGCTATACTAACCTTTACACGCAATACATCGAGTAACTCATTCTGAGCAGAGATTCTTTCGTTCGCCTTGCTCAAAGCGTCTTGTAGATTCGCTATAACTCTCGCCTGGTCCGCGACTTCAGCCGCCGCCTGTGTATGCGACTGGTTCGCGTTATCCAGATCCCCCTGGATGTCAACAATTCGCTGACGCAGACCAGCAATAGTCGCATTTGCGTCGGAAAGTTCTCCCTTTTGTTTAGAACAGATGTCGTCAAACGAAGATCGCGTCTTAGTAAACGCCTCGACCCCCTCGTTCATCCGGCGTTGCGATTCTGCGAACTGAGCAGTGAGTTGTTCATATTGCGCCCTCAGCGCATCCAGTCTGCCAATCAAATTCGAACAGGCCGCCTCGTGCGCAGCGGCCTGTGCGAGCCGATCAAAGTGCCCTTGAAGAGCGATTGAAAGGGCATCGGTAAAATGCTCGTGAATCTCTTGCTGCGACGTAAAACCGAGTGCGCCCATAGTGATCACTGGATTTGGATTTACTGTCCACATACCGCCGTCATAAACAACGTATTTTGAGAACTTGCTTAGCCAGGAGGGTGCTGTTGAAGCCGTAAGCAGCGGATCCCCTGCGACCGGTGCGGCGGGTGCCTTCGTGGCGGCGTTCGCTCCCACATAAGAGCACATCAGTGCGCTAGTCACAAACAGCGCCTTCATTTTTAAATTCATCGTAATACCATTTGTAAAATATTGCTTCCGAGTGGAGTAAACGAAATATATGGGAGTTACACAATGGGCCTTTTCGCAAAAAAATTGTTATTTTTAACGGAAAAGCATCTAGATCTATGCAGCGCATTAACATAGATTTAAGACGTATTTTTTAAAACTCCGACGCCCCCCACTGTGCAGATAGGCTACAACAAATTAACCGAACGACACTCGCGCAAACTTGCTGCGGAGCAGTTGCTTTTGCCCGATTTGAAAGCGCTTCACGCTGGATGATGATGGAATGAGGCCCTAAATAAGCACGAATGTTTGCACAGTTTAAATTGCCGTCAAGACACTTGTCTTGTATTTTTTCTGGGCACGCCATGGCGCACATCTTGACGATGCGGGTGCGCATTGTCCAGAATGGCGGGAAGTCATGAGTTACTTGAGTAGGGGAATGAGAACAAAACTATTCGTTTGCGGCTTAATTGCGATTGTTGCACATGCTACCTTTCAGCAGGGGTACGCAACCGATTCGCTACTGAATGACGTACCGGATAACCTAAGAAAGGGTCTTGTAACAGAATTCGGCGCAGCTCTTCTTGCAAATGATGTTCGGTTTTCAGTTATAGTGGATGGGGAAAATGTAATATTCCGTACGAGCAAGAAGCTGCCTCCAGCTGTATCTGGCATGTTTAGTTGCTTGTATGACATTCACGACTGTAGAGATATGTTAAGCATTCGCTTAAAACAGTTCCGCCATGAAGTCACTAAGTGTGGTGGAAGTCCTGCTTTCTTAATATGGAGTAAACAATCTGCCACTAATGAGTATGCGATTTTCCAGAGAAGAACGGCTGGCTGCAGTGAAGTATTCGCGTCGTATAAAAGAACACTTGAAGTAATGTTTGAGATCAGGGAACAACATCAACAGTTTAAATCTGCTATTGCTATCAACCTTGCTGGTGTAAACGAAGGTATCGCCAGGGTGCGAAGCAGTTTGGCTGATGCTTGGGATAAAATTAAAAATCCATTCGCAATTACTGAAACCGGCGTTGTTCTTGACCCAGCGATTAATGAACAAGTAACAGAGTGCACGAACATTCTACAAACACTAAGCACCCAGTTAGGGGCATTGGAGGCAAATCAAGCCGACTTGAATAACGTGCTGAATGGTGAAGTCGCGCAAGCTCGGCTCGATTACACTAATGCTGTGATTCTTCCATTCGAAAGCATTCAAGACCTTCAATCGTGCGTTAGTCTGTGGTATAAACGACAAGGATTGTTTTGTACAGCCTTAAAAGACACGCAGAACTATCCTGACGCTGCGAAATTCGGAGGTTTTTTTGTATTGTTCGGATGTATGGAGGACGAAGATGACATACTCGCCATGCTTCGTAGGCGCCCAGATGCACAGGATGAAATAATGGCGTGGGATCTAAAAAGACCCCTCTTTATGGATGGTTTTGAATATCCACCAGCAGCTGACCTATGCGAGACGGATACGGCTCCACCTGCGGACGTCCCGGCGGATGAGGCCCCTAAAGCCAATGATGAATGAATTTTGACAAAAGCCAATTGTCTGTCCTTTGCGGCGGATCTGTGGTAGGAATTCCGCATGTGCAGAATACTCATTGTCATGCTGAGCTACCTAGCCGGAACCATCCCCTTTGGGGTTGTTTGTTCGCGCCTATTTAAACTTGGAGACGTTCGCAAAATGGGCTCCGGAAACATCGGCGCCACAAACGTCTTGCGCACGGGTTGCTATTCTGCGGCATGTCTAACGCTGGTTGGGGATTTCGCAAAAGGGTTTGTCCCTGTTTTTATATCTCGCCCCGATAATCTATGGTGGACATCAATAGTCGCAATATTCGCCGTGATCGGGCATGTGTTTCCATTATGGTCAAGGTTTCGCGGAGGGAAAGGGGTTGCAACAACAGCGGGCGCTCTTTGCGCGCTTGAGCCACTCGCGTTTGCAATCGGGCTCTGTGCGTGGTTAGGAACGTTTTTTTTTACAAGGATATCGTCTCTCGCCGCATTAGTTAGCACGTGTTTCGTTTTACCCATATACGCTGTGGTCCGCGTGCTGTATGCGCAATCTGCTTACAGCATTCTCTTTTTCGCATTCGCTGCTGCAGCACTCATCGCATTTACCCACCGCTCGAACATAAAGCGGCTCGTAAATCACGAAGAAATCCCTGTTATACTTAAGTGAGCGAAAGAGAGACCAGCATCTTCAAGTAAAGCGGCCGCGCAGTTTTACAGAGGTGTGGAGCAGCAAACGGGTGGCTTTATATTTTACGAAGTAATAGTCGCGACGAATCTGGAAAACCGGCTAACGTACGAACATGACGCTGTATTGCTTCCCGGTTGTGTCGTTCTCGTGCCTCTGCGAAATCGTCCAACTGTTGGAATAGTGGCTGCGACGTCTGTGGATGGTGGTGCCTACAAAATAAAAAACATATCCGCAGTCCTTCCGTACCAACTTTCAAAAAATTGCGTAACCTTTCTCCATTGGTTTTCCGAATACAACTTATTTTCAGTGGGAATGGCACTGAAGATGATGATCCCGTTTGCGCCAGACGTATTATTGGCCGAGCCCGGCAAGAAAAGGAATAGCATTCAACCGAACAAATCCCCCGCCGATATTAAATTAAGCGCAGCACAACAAGACGTGGCTCAACGGCTTATGTCTAAAAATGGATTCCATGTGGACTTAATTGATGGCGTAACAGGAAGCGGGAAAACCGAGGTGTACCTCTACATCGTGCAACAACGGCTGCTGGAAAATCCTCTTGCTCAAATATTGATCCTATTGCCGGAAATCGCGCTCACGTCCGCGCTAATTAGCAGATTTCAAAAATATTTTGCTTTTGAGCCCCTTGTCTGGCATTCGAACATGACAAAAACTCAAAAATTTCTGATATGGAAAAAAGTTGTTATGGGCGAACAACTCGTTGTTGTTGGCGCACGATCAGCCCTCTTCCTCCCGTTCGTCAATCTGGCAATGATCATCGTCGACGAAGAACACGACCCTTCGTATAAGCAAAACGAGCAGGGGTTTTATAACGCACGCGACATGGCAATTGTGCGCGCACAGCTCGAAAATATTCAAGTTTTGCTGGTATCAGCGACGCCATCCCTGGAGACCGTACAAAACGTGAGACTCGGAAAATTTGGCGTGGAGGCGCTCCCTTTTCGGTACGCAAATGCGACGCTTCCGTCCGTGCAAATTGTCGATATGCGGAAAGAACAAGGCCATCCAATCATTTCTTCGCCGCTAAGCGAAGCGATCCGTGTCGCCCTAGAAAAACAAGAGCAGGTGCTGTTGTTTGTGAACCAGCGTGGCTATACCCCCATCTCTATATGCAAAAATTGTGGCTATAAGTGGAAGTGTACAGCATGTGACGTACATTTAATTGAACATAGAGGGCTCCCAATTGATGCTCCGAGGAATAAATCCTGCTTTTACAGGGAGTTGAGCCATCAAGAAACCCAGAACGTCAGATGGGATATGTATAGACATCCGAACCGTTTTCTGTGCCACCACTGTGGAGGCGGAATGCCCGTATCCAAGGTGTGCCCAGAGTGTAAGCAAGAAAACACGCGAATATCTCTTGGCATTGGTGCGGAGCGCGCCCTGGAAGCTGTTCAACGCCAATTTCCTGCAGCAAGGTGTATCAGTCTTTCAAGTGATACCGTTGCCTCCAAAAAAGCACGTGTTTCCGCCATGGATTTAATCCACACCAATCAGGTTGACATAATCATTGGAACGCAAATCCTCGCAAAGGGGCATCATTTTCCAAACTTAACAGTCGTTGGTGTCCTAGAGGCAGACCACGGCCTTGGTGGATGCGACTTGCGTGCAAACGAGCGAACGTACCAATTACTGGATCAAGTCTCCGGGCGTGCGGGACGCGAAAAAAAACAGGGAACGGTGTTTCTGCAAACATACTCCCCTGCTAGCGCCATAATATTGGCCCTTGCGAATCACGAGCGAGACGCTTTCTATGACTGTGAATTGAAAGATCGAGAGACGCATGCAATGCCTCCTTTCAAATCTTTAATTGCAATAATTGTTTCGGGAAATGTTGAACTCGAAGTCCAAAAGTGCGCTAAGCGTTTGGCGGAGCGTTTTTCGACGTTCATTCGAGAGGCAGATGGTGAGAAATCACACCATTATAACTTACAATGCACGCAATTACTTGGTCCAGTTCCTGCTCCAATATCGAGACTGCGTGGGAGATATCGGTATCGACTGCTCATAAAAACGGCCAAAGGGACTCATCTACAACGAATTATAAAAAGCTTGACCAAAAGCGAGCATTCTTCAGTCGATGTGCAAGTTGATGTAGACCCATATGAGTTCCTATAGCAACTAATTGAATATTGGCATCGTGTGTGTTTTCCGTCGGCATATTGGAGGTTTTTCGATGGAGGTGAATAACGATGGAGGTGAATAACGTTTGTTCCCCGGAGCGTCAATAGAGACCCCTATGTTTCTATATTTTGAGGGTTTCAACCACAAACCTATCGTTCGTATAAATGCAAAGCTCGCTGGCGATCTTCAGCGACTCCATCGCGATCTGCGTTGCATCCAGCTGTGTGTGCAAAGCAAGTGCGCGCGCCGCAGCTAACGCAAACGTGCCTCCTGATCCAATGGACATAATCCCGTCTTCAGGCTCAAGGACATCGCCCGCCCCGGTTACCGTAAACGAATGTTGGCGATCTGCCACCAACATCATCGATTCAAGTTTTCTCAAATATTTGTCCGTCCGAAAATCCTTGACGAGCTCGACACACGCGCGCATGAGTTGATTTGAATACTTTTCCAAGTTTGACTCCAACCGTTCAAGCAAGGTAAACGCATCGGCCGTCGCGCCAGCAAAACCAACGAGAATGTCCTTGTTGGTCCCGATCCGTCGCACCTTTTTGGCGGAAGATTTGATAACTTGCGTCCCGATGGTCACTTGCCCATCTCCGGCGATTACGACCGAGTCCCCTTTTCGAACGGAAACAATAGTCGTCCCAAAGAGTTTTTGATTATTTGAAGAACTTTCCATTTACGCGCCTTCATCCCCTTTAGCTGCTCTCTCCGCATTTTTTCGTAACAACTCATCTATGCGCTCCGCAGCCTCGAAGCTCAAGTCTATTTCAAACTTAAAATTAGGAACAACCCTTAGGCGAGACTGTTGGGCAAAAAGCTTACGAATAACAGGAACGGCAACAGAAAAATAATCGACCACTTTTTCAGCATGTTCGCCGATGAGCGGCCTTAAAAACACTTTGCATTCTCGCAAATCTGGAGAAATTTTGACTCTCGTAATTGTCACAATGCCAGGGAAAGGGATGACATCCCCCAATTTACTGAAAATGGGCGGAATATCCTGACGCTGAAATATATTTGATAAGATAGCCCTAATCTCTTTCTCTACCCTGTTTACACGGGGGGACGGCGCTCGTGTAGGGACAAATAAATCCAAGTTGCTCACGACATGTCCCAAACAACAACACTGTGTTCCCTTATAACATTTTTGCCGAATGCAGAATATTTCTTTTGTGGCGTTTTTCATCCACCGCGCTGCCGGCAGGGTCAGGGTATGCTAAAAATTAAGGATTCCGGATTTGTAGATTGCTGCAGCCGTTAAATGCTTTAGGGTCAACGGTTGCAGTGCTTTGTGGAAATGTTATTGTTCGCAGCGCTGTGCAATTGCCGAATGCGTTATCGCCGATGTTTATACAAACGGGAAGATATGCGCTTACCAAATATCTGCACTCGTAGAAGGCTAAGGTGTTCACGTGCGTAAGGGAAGGGAACGAGATTGTTGCTAGTTGAGTATTTCTAAAACCACCGGGATCGATCGTTCTAAGAAAAGGACAGGATAACTCTGTAATTGCATCATTATAAAATGCGTTTGAGTTAATCGTTACGGCCATTGGGATGAATAATGTCCTGAGAGCTCTATCGCTTAAAAAGGCATGATCGTTGACGGTTGTTACGTCTGGGAAGATTGCGGTTGTTAAGGATTGGCATGCGTCAAAGGCAAAACTTCCAACGGTTGTCACTTTGTGAATTATTACTTTAACGAGAGGAACGTTGTAATTGTCATCAGTCACCCTAAACGCACGTTCAGCAATTTCGGTGTCGCCCCAGTTCATGACGATAAGGTTTTGCAGGACTTTTGTTTCTCTCGCGAGGGTTGCTATTTGTGTGCGCTGAGTGCTGCTGAGCCCGGGGCCATCGAAGAAACCCAAAGATTTTAG
>JAIRNK010000034.1 GCA_031258095.1 Holosporales bacterium | reverse complement strand
GTAGCTGTTCATAGGTTGACTTGTTAAGTATTTACCGGGTATTTTTAACATTGAGGTGTGCGGTGGGCAAAACCGCTTGCGCGCTGACCTCAGCCCCAGAATGAGGGTGGGTGGGGGTTTGTGGATGGCAGCCCCAGAGAAAAGTTAAAAATTTGTTAATGCCCGCTTTTTAGAATGTTTGTTGAACTTGCATAAGACCCTCCGTTTACGTATACTCCGAACTGGGAGGAGGCTAGCCTTGTAAATGCGGGGTCATAGCTCCAAGATACCGTTCAGCCTTTATCCTCCAGAATGCGCAGGGATCGTAATCTATATAACAAGTTCTTGGCCGTGGGCTCGCGTCGGATTCACCTGCGCTCCATGATGGTTTTAGCTAATTTCCATCACATTTGGAACATACAAGGGTTCCCGACTGACGCTTCGGGGAACAAATGCTGATGTTTCAATGCCTTGACCCCTCAATAAACCCTGAGCGTCAGGTGGGATGTGTATATTCGATAAAATTGTTTCTCGACGAACGTCCTTTAGATCCGCTTGTTTTATTGCCCGAAGCGGTTTCCACGGCCTTTGAATAAACTCTTGAATATCTCGCTTGCGCTCGGTCGCGAGTTGCAACCTATTTTGATCTCAGTTGCCACCAAACCCATCTGGCGGAGAGAGAGGGATTCGAACCCTCGATACACCTTTCAGCGTATAACGGTTTAGCAAACCGTCGCCTTCAGCCTCTCGGCCATCTCTCCAGTAATTCACCCTCAGCCTAACTCTCCAATTGCGCCGAAACAGCAGGTGCACCACCACGGCAGCCACAATCAAACAAACGACAATCCCGCAAGTGCCTCAAACAGCGAAATACCGCATTCTGGCGACACCATTATACACATAATACGTTAAAAAATGTTCTCCCGGATTGGCGGTCCTCATGGGGATGAATCACAAAAAGACACATGACAAGTCAAAGTCAATATAGTTATAATAACCCCTCTGCCTGTCTTTTAAGTTGCTGGAATAGCCGGGAGACGCCGAGGTACTACAAAATGCAACACTTTGGTACCAACACCTTTAAGGATGTGCGGCAAGGCCGTTCGGGCTAACATTGTTGGTCGAATTGTTATCGGGCGCAGTGAGACAGGATGCCCCCTGAGCTTCTGAGCATACTCAAGCATCAGTCCCTAATATACATATCCCATCTGACGTTCCGGGTTTTTGAGCGCGTCCTTGAGGCTGACCTGGGCCAACTCAATTGAGCTGAAACAAATACGCTTCGTTGCGGACAGTCGCGCGTTGTCGTACAATCTCACGTTGGCGGTGATTAAAATCTTTGAGAGTATGCCAAAGGAAGAGTTAATTGAATTTGAAGGAATCGTTTTAGAATTGCTACCGAACGCGATGTTTCGAGTGAAGCTGGAGAACGATTGCGTCATAATTGCGCACACCTCTGGTCGCGTTCGAAAGAACAGAATCCGCATATTGGTTGGGGACAAGGTTACTGTTGAAATGACTCCATATGACTTGACTAAGGGGCGAATAACTTTCAGGCAAAAATAATATTATGTAAGCACAGTGGCGCAAGTAAACGCTCGTAAGGTTTTTTTTTACATAGGAGTAATAATGTCCGGAGTCTTTTCCAAATTTTGGGGAATGTTGTCCTCTGACTTGGCAATCGACTTAGGAACGGCCAACACGCTGGTTTACGTAAAGGGGCGTGGTATTGTTCTGAGCGAGCCGTCCGTTGTGGCGCTGGGGTCGCACCAAGGAAAACGCCACGTTCTTGCTGTTGGCGAGGAAGCCAAGCTTATGCTGGGACGGACGCCTGGCAACATTCAGGCCATTCGACCGCTTCGTGACGGTGTGATTGCGGACTTCGAAGTCGCTGAAGAAATGATCAAATACTTCATTCGAAAGGTGCATAATCGTCGTGGCTTTGTCTCGCCCAGAATTGTCATCTGCGTGCCGTCCGGGTCAACTGCGGTCGAACGTCGGGCAATTCAAGAATCCGCGGAAGGCGCGGGCGCCAGGGAAGTGTTTCTTGTGGAAGAGCCCATGGCTGCCGCAATTGGAGCAGGTTTGCCCGTGACAGAGCCAATTGGCTGCATGGTCGTAGATATTGGTGGCGGTACGACAGAAGTCGCGGTCCTCTCTCTTGGCGGGATAGTTTGCGCATTTTCAATCCGCGTTGGCGGGGACAAAATGGACGAGGCCATAATAAGCTACATCCGCCGAACACATAATTTGCTGATAGGAGAGGCGACGGCTGAGCGGATTAAGCAGAACATCGGCGCCGCGGCAATAAGCAAAGACAGCCACAATGTTCGCATGACCATAAAGGGGCGCAGTTTATCGGCAGGCGTTCCGCATGAGATAGAAATCACACAAGCGCAAATTGCTGAGTCACTCTTTGAGGTGGTGGGATCAATTGCTGATGCAGTCAAAACGGCGTTGGAGAACACAGCACCAGAGCTGTCGGCTGATATTGTGGATCATGGAATTGTGATGACTGGCGGGGGGGCGCTACTGGGGGGGCTTGCTGGCGTCATACATCAATCGACAGGGGTTCCAGTGGCAGTGTCAGAACACGCGTTGCATTGTGTTGTCCTTGGAACTGGGCGCATTTTGGAAGAAACGAAATTGTTTAATGGCGTGTTAGCAAGCATGTATTAGGAGGCGAAATGGAGAGCTCAGGCAGGACCGCTCTTATCACGGGCGCAACAGGAGACATTGGTCGCGCAATAACTCGTGCTTTTATTTCTGACGGGTACCGCAAAATTGCGATATCTGGAATAGAGGACGATGTCTTGGACCAGATGAAGAAAGAGCTGTCATCTTCGTCGTGCGATATCTTTCCATTTAAGGCAAATCTCGCAAATGAAGAGGAGGCTGACGCGCTGTTCCGTTCGGCCGAGCAATCTCTTGAAAAAATCGACGTCCTTGTAAATTGCGCTGGGGTGACGCGAGACGGGCTGATTTTGCGCATGAGTGACGCTGACTGGGCGCTCGTATTAAAGCTTAACTTGGAGGCGAGCTTTCGGTTGTGCAGAGCTGCGGTTCCATCGATGATTGCGAGGCGGTATGGGCGGATTGTAAATATTGCGTCCGTGGTCGGGTGCATGGGCAACCCTGGACAGGTGAACTACTGCGCATCAAAGGCGGGGCTAATCGGGATGTCTAAGGCGCTTGCTCTAGAAATTGGTTCAAGGGGGGTGACGGTTAACTGCGTTGCCCCCGGTTTTATTGATTCTGCCATGACAAATTCGTTAAACGAACGTGTAAAAGAGCGCCTGCTTTCGGCAATTCCACTTGGGCGCACTGGAAGTCCAACCGAAGTGGCCAACGCTGTTGCTTTCCTGGCGTCTGATAAAGCTGCATATATAACCGGTACAACGCTGCACGTCAATGGCGGCCTATATCTTGGCTAGTTTGGAGGGCTGTCCATCTGGCGCGCAGCAGTGCTGGCGCTCCCAAATGGCGGGATTTAGGTTTTAACGGAATCGAGTGCTCTCGACTGACTCGCCGGGTGGATTTTTGTGGTTTTACAATGCTTTGAACTTCAATAAAACCTGAAGAGTCAGATTGGACAGGTCTACCACGGAACACAAATGCTGTAATACACGACGATGAATGTCGGTGGACAGCCATCTCGTGGATGAAAAAGAGGTAAACATATACGTTGATCAACTGTGCACAAACGATCATCAAATTGGTAGGGCTTCTGTCTCCATTTCCTACTAAAAAGAGGACATTTCTACATTGCGTTGAAAAAACAGTCCCATAACACCCAACGCATCTCAAAAACTCCCACAATTGGTGTACAAAACAAGTCCCAACAAATATACTGTTCATTGCTCTCAATCCTCGCTGAAGTAAAGATTTTTTAGACCGTCG
>JAIRNK010000013.1 GCA_031258095.1 Holosporales bacterium | reverse complement strand
TTAAAAGTGGTACAGCGAAAACCTGGGCAATCGACAAAATCCTTGATGCGAAAGAACGCGATGTCTTTCAACCATTTGTCAAGTTGTTTGGCGCAAATTTTTCGTGCGTAGGCCCTGATATTGCTATAGCACGGTGTTGACTTTATGCTCCAATAGCAAGAGCTGAATAATACGACACACCAAGCAAATGCCGTCATCTCTGAATAAAGCAGTCAAAATTGAAGGCATTCTAGAAAAGATTGTATATCTTGGCCGTAATTTCGTCGTTGCAAAAGTGAAAGTCCCCGCAACCAAGAACATAGTCACAGTTGTCGGAGAAATACCGTCTCCCGCTGTAGGGTGCGTCTTGCAGCTCGAGGGAGAATGGACTTCGCATCAAAAATTTGGAGAACAATTCAAAATCGCAAAATGCACGTGCTCTGTGCCAATATCAGCCGATGGAATTGAGCGGTATCTGCGGTCGGGCCTCGTAAAAGGAATTGGCCCATCAATGGCAAAAAGAATCGTGCGCAGATTTGGAGAGCGAACGTTTGATGTCATAGAGCATTCCATTGGCGACCTATCTGCCATCGACGGAATTGGCTCTAGCCGAATAAAAATGATAGCGACCGCTTGGCAAGAACAAAAAGAAATCAGAAACATAATATTATTTTTGCAAAGTTACGACATTAGTTCGACATTTGCGGCAAGGATTTATGCGCAATATGGAGACGGTGCAATCGCACTCATTAAGGACAACCCGTACCGCCTTGCAACAGACATTGTTGGAATTGGGTTCATTACAGCAGACAACATTGCGCAGCGCATTGGAATTGACCCACAGTCTACAATGCGAGCCGAAGCTGGTGTTTTGTTCGTTCTAAAAGAATTCAGCAAAGACGGGCACGTATATTGTAAAAAGGACGAATTAATTCAAAAGTCTCAGGCGATGCTGCAGATAGATGAGAGCGTGCTCACTCAGGCGCTTCAAACTCTGGCACTAACCGGCCAAGTCGTTTTTGCGTTGCTAGACGGTGCGTCATGCGTGTTCTTGCGCGGCTATCATAACGCAGAGGTAAAGGTCGCAGAGAGGTTATTGGCACTTAAGCGATCGCCGTCGAGGATCAAGCAAATTGCAGCCGACAGCGCGATTGAATGGGTGCAACAAAAAATCTCCATAACGCTGGCGGACAGGCAACGCGAAGCCGTGCACGCGGCTGTTACAGAAAAGCTCCTTGTAATAACAGGGAGCCCTGGTACAGGAAAAACAACGATTATTCGCGCGATATTGGAGATTTTGTCGAAAGTTACGCCCAAAATCGTGCTGACAGCACCGACAGGGCGCGCCGCTAAGCGGATGTCAGAAACAACGGGACGAAACGCCAAAACAATTCATCGCTTGCTGGAGTGTGTTAATGGGACGTTTCAGCGAAACGAAAACAGCCCCATTGATTGCGACTTAATGATTTTGGATGAAACATCGATGGTCGACATATTGTTGATGCATCACTTGCTAAAGGCCGTTCCAGACTACGCGACATTGATCCTCGTCGGTGACATAAATCAGCTCCCATCAGTTGGCCCTGGTAGCGTTCTAAAGGATATTATTAGTTCCAAACGTGTAAAGGTCGTGCAACTAAACGAAATCTTCAGACAAGCGCAAAAATCGATGATCATTATGAATGCGCACCAAATCATCAATGGCACGATGCCTAACTTGGAGGCCTGCGAAGACACGGATTTCTACTTCATAAATGAAGAAGATCCAAGCAAATTAGTTGAAAAGACCATTTTACTTGTCAAAGACAGGATACCGCGCAAGTTTGGCTATAACCCAGTGCAAGACATACAAGTCCTGACGCCAGTGCATCGTAGCCTTCTTGGAACAGATAACCTTAACGAGGCGCTGCAAAATGCGCTTAACCCAAACAGCGGCGCAGAGCTGCTGCGCGGCAATCGGCGGTTTCGTGCAGGGGACAAGGTAATGCAGATTAGAAATAACTACGACAAAGATGTGTTCAATGGAGATAGCGGCATTGTGGCACGCATCGATGTTGAAAACCAGGTAATGATCGTGAGAATGGATGAGCGATTCGTACGCTATGAGCGCGCGGAATTAGACGATTTAGTACTATCTTACGCAATCTCAATTCACAAGAGCCAGGGATCAGAGTATCCGGTCGTTGTCATGCCAGTGCTAATGATGCACTACGTAATGCTCCAGAGGAACCTTATATATACTGGAATAACGCGCGGCAAAAAGCTGGTTGTTGTTGCAGGGAGTCCGCGAGCGTTGCAAACAGCTGTAGATAATAACAAAACCATGGCACGAAACACCTGGCTGTGGAAAAGGCTTAAGGGAGGAAAAAACCACGACTAATCGTGCAGATCATGGAACAGTTGGCGGCGTGCCACATGGGCAACCAGAAAAAGCCACACCGCGAGTCAGACGGGAGCCATCTCATTTCGACGAATTCGTTCCAAATCTGCTATCATCGAAGCACGGTAACCTAGCCTTGAATGCAAAAATGGAACGCTTCTTAAATCCAAGAAACGACTTGATGTTTCACAAAGTGTTCGGCACGGAGCGCAACAAGGATGTGTTGATTGGCTTCCTGAATGCGGTGTTCGAGGGGGTTCACGATCCGATTGAAGATGTCGAATTTCTTCCGCTGCACCAGAACCCTGAGATCGCCGTCCTGCGCCAGAGCATCGTGGATGTGAAGTGCACTGACACAAAAAACCGCACGTTTATTGTTGAAATGCAGTGTTATAATGATCCGGATTTTATTAAACGCGCTTGCGTCTACGCATCGAGGGCCTATGCGGATCAGGTGGTCAAGCCTGATCTTAAGGGCGATGGTGCGAGTGAGCAAGACGGCGGAGGAAGCCACAGGCGGAACAGGCGAATACCAAAAGGTCCGCAATACAATGATCTAAAACCAGTAATATTTTTAGCGATATTGTATGATTTCGTTTGGATCGAGAACACGGAAAAATATGTTCATCATAATAAGATTCTTGACACAAAAACGCATGAACATAACATAAAAGAATTTTCGTATTCGTTTATAGAACTGGACAAGTTTAACAAAACATTCGAAGAATCTACGTCGCAAGTTGATAAATGGTGTTATTTTTTCAAGAATGCGCAAACGACAGGATCGGCGGAGTTTGAGAAAATTAAGGAGTCTTCGCCACTGATTCATAAGGCGTACGACGAGCTGGAGTTGTGCAATTATTCGCCTGAGGAGTACGAGGCGTACTGGAAATATGAAATGGGCAAGGACGCATACGCAGCAGGCATCCGCGGCGCCGAGGCCAGAGGGAAAGCAGAAGGACTCGCAGAAGGCGAGGCAATCGGCGAGACCAGAGGAAAAGCAGAAGGGCTTGCGGAAGGGCGCGCTGAAGAAAAAGCCTCAATCGCCCGCTCCATGCTAAGCAAAGGCCTCTCCCCCGAAACAATCCGCGATTGCACAGGCCTATCTATCGAGCAAATTAAAGCGTTGAACTCCTAACATGTTGATATAAAACTGCATCACAACAGTTTGACGGAAACACGCGCCCGGTGTTCCGCATGGTGTGACAATGCATAATCACGCGCGAGGGATGACTATGCACATCCCATCTGACGCTCCGGGTTTCTTTAGGCCTCAACTCCCTGTAAAAGCAGACTTTGTTCCCCGGCGAGTCAGTAGGGAGCCCTCTAGAATTGCGCTGACATCTTGAAAAAGGTCCTTCAACAATGTTTGAGTCAGTGCTACGATTCCGCAAATATGTGGTGTTCTGCGTGTTACGCCAACAAAAGGCGGTCATCTGTTGAATACATGCATTTTCGCAATCGCAACATTTCTTAGCCTTTGGTGGAACGCGCAAGGAAGTGGCTTTTATTCAGCGATCTATGCTGATTCGGAGCAGCCAGGCTCAAACCCTCCAACAATTTGGCTGAACGGAGTTCCATTTGATATAGAACGGCCTTCGAGTGGAGTTCCCTACAGTCGACTGCGTCCGGCGCTAGGATGTGATGATAACCAGTTTGGTGAACGTTTCCACAGCCCTGATCCGGGTTCGACGGATTTCAGCCAGTCCTCCTGTTGGACTGTGTTTACAGATAATCCGGCGCGGGAACAGTTTGGAGGTGATGTTGCTCAACCTGTGTCACAGCAAAAAAGGACACCGTACGGATCTGGGCGAGAAGCTGTTCGGGCGCAAGAAGAGACTAACGCACTCGCAAAGGGGGTTGATCATGCTCAACGTAAACGGACGTTGGCACTAATTTCGATGCTACATATGCGTGAACTTCGGCTGTTTGCACACGTACTTGCAGCTCGACAAATCGTAACAAAACCCCCACGTGTGGCTCTACGAAGAATGGAGGCGTATGCTTCGTGGCTATCGAAGGATTTGGACGCGATTATCCCGCTCGTATTAAGTTTTAGCCAGTTCGAAACAGGTCCTTTGAATATCATGAATACTGAGATGTTCACAACTGGCGTAAGGGCCATGATCAGGGCTTACGCAGCGGCTTAAGGAATGAAAAAAACACTGCTAACGTGCCAATCATCTCTCTATGCGGGACGTCCCTGCCTGTTGATATTTAAGGCCGTTTGCGAATTGTGAAATCGATGGTAGTTTCAAGATGAAGTGCCGCATTGAACGTCGTGCAAATGGAACATATTCGGAATTTTGCGATAATTGCCCACATTGATCATGGCAAATCTACACTAGCAGATCGGCTCATTGAATATTGTGGCGCCCTCGACGCTCGCGAGATGAAAACGCAAGTTCTGGATTCAATGGACATTGAACGAGAACGCGGCATCACAATCAAGGCTCAAACCGTCCGGCTGAACTATACGGCTGACGACGGCAAAACATATGTGTTGAACCTAATAGACACGCCTGGGCACGTGGACTTTTCGTACGAAGTGAGCCGTTCTCTGGCCGCGTGCGAAGGGTCGATTTTGGTGGTGGACGCGAGCCAAGGTGTCGAGGCTCAGACACTTGCAAACATTTATTACGCTGTCGAGAACAACCACGAAATAGTTTCAGTTCTGAACAAAATAGACCTTCCTGCCGCTGAACCTGAACGCGTTGCACGTCAAATCGAAGAGGTGACTGGCTTAGACACAAGCAACGCAATAATGATTTCGGCGAAAACGGGGGCCGGCATAAAAGACGTGCTTGAAGCAATTGTGCACAGGTTGCCGTGCCCAAGCGTGTCTGAGGTGGATCTAGGCGACAAAATCATTCCAGCGCAAGGAAACGAATCATTGCAGGACTTGCCCCTAAAAGCCTTGCTTGTTGACAGCTGGTATGATGCGTACGCGGGCGTAATCGTCATTGTGCGCATTATTCAAGGAACGCTGCGAAAAGATCAGAAAATTCGCATGATGGAAACAGGCGCAACATATGACGCAGGGCATGTTGGCTATTTTACACCCAAGCGCGTGGAGGCTGAGGCGTTGCTGCCAGGTGAGGTCGGATATATCACAGCTGGGATAAAGCAGGTCGCAGATTGCCGTGTAGGTGACACAATTACGGATGAGCGCGCCCCAGCGTTTCAGCCACTAAAAGGTTTTCGCCCGTCCATTCCTGTTGTGTTTTGCAGCCTGTTTCCAGCAGATGCTGACGAATTTGAAAAACTGCGAGATAGCTTGGAAAAACTTCATCTGAACGATGCAAGTTTTGTGTACGAACCAGAGCATTCTGGCGCGCTTGGCTACGGCTTTCGATGTGGTTTTTTGGGATTGCTGCACCTTGAGATTATGCAAGAGCGGCTTGAGCGCGAATTCAACCTGGATCTGATTACGACGGCTCCAAGTGTTGTGTACAAAATTCACATGACCAATGGAACAGTTGTTGACCTGCATAATCCTGTAGATATGCCGGACGTGGTAAAGATTGAGTTCATTGAAGAGCCGTGGATTAAAGCGACAATCCTCGTTCCAGACGAGCACCTTGGGTCAATTTTAGGCTTATGCACAGAACGACGCGGAGAACAGGTTGACATAAATTATGTAGGAAACCGCGTCATGGTCGTGTACAGGCTGCCACTAAATGAGGTGGTCTATGATTTTTACGATCGCCTTAAGTCCGTGAGCAGTGGTTATGCTTCTTTGGATTACGTGCTGGATGGCTATAAAGAAGGGGATTTGGTGAAAGTTTCAATTCTCGTGAACGGAGAGCCCTTGGACGCCCTTTCAATGATTGTGAACCGGGCTCGTGCAGAGTCTAGAGGGCGGGGGTTGTGTGAGCGGTTGAGGGACTTGATTCCGAGACAATTGTTCAAGATTGCAATCCAGGCGGCTATTGGTGGGAAGATTATCGCACGAGAAACAATTTCGGCGTTGAGAAAGGATGTTCTAGCCAAATGCTACGGTGGAGACATTACAAGAAAGCGGAAGCTGTTGGATAAGCAAAAGGCCGGGAAAAAGCGAATGCGCCAGGTCGGAGACGTCGATATCCCGCAGAGCGCGTTTATTGCTGCGTTGAAAATTAACGACGAGTAGCTGCTATAGGGCTCCCGACTGACTAGCCGGGTGGATATTTGTCGTTTTACAATGCTTTGAACTTCAATAAAACCCGAAGAGTCAGATGGGATGTATACAGTTGCCGCAGCTGCGTCATTCACACAGGAATCGGGGAAAGAGGATTTGAACCTCCGACCTCCTGCACCCGAGACAGGCGCGCTAACCAGGCTGCGCTATTCCCCGACAAACACTACGTTGAAACAGCGAACGCGCCGCATGCACGATAACGGAGTCGTTACCAACACCCCCAACCGCATCGAGCTGTTTCACCACAGCATAAAAAAATCGGGAAGAGAGGATTCGAACCTCCGACCTCCTGCTCCCAAAGCAGACGCGATACCAGGCTACGCTACTTCCCGCCAACGCCATGCTATAATATGCGCCATGCAGGGTCAACGATTGCCATCACATTCGTACGAAAGTTCAACTACAGGGCTCTCGACTGACGTTCCGGGGAACAAGTCCTGATGTTACAGGGCCTTGATCTCTCAAGAAACCCGAAGAGTCAGATGGGATATGTATATTCGTCAAATATACTCACGTGGGCCCCACTTGCATGAATATGCGATTCACACCTAGCGTTTGTCATATTCTCTACATAATAAAAATCGCAAAATCATCTTTAAAAGAAATGGAATCGTGCGAGAAGTCACAGCACTTTACATCGATGAAAAGCGGGAAAATGGTGGGCGATGACGGGATTGAACCGCCGACCCCCTCGGTGTAAACGAGATGCTCTACCACTGAGCTAATCGCCCATTTGTTTGCGAAAAAATCTTAACTCGCGCACCAGACGCGCATTTGGACGTACCCCTTGGATGAGCCGCAAAAGAGCCGACTTCCGCACAAGGAATTGGTAACACAACACCAACGAGAGCGCAATGATCAGGCAAGGCACACCTCTCCCCGTCGATCGGGTTTTACTGCGGCTCAACGCACCTACATCCAAATGCATTGACATTCCGTCGGCCCCCGTATTTCGTCGCTAGTTTTTGTCAAGCACATTTTGATAGCATCAGTTAGGTGTTCAAAGGCGTCTGCCACGCTCCTCACGCGTTTCTTCAATGTTCCCCAACGTTTTTCAATTTGCATAATGCTTTAAAACTTGTCTGCGAAAATCAGTACTGTATGCTAT
>JAIRNK010000038.1 GCA_031258095.1 Holosporales bacterium | reverse complement strand
TTAAAAGGGGTACAGCGAAAACCTGGGCAATCGACAAAATCCTTGATGCGAAAGAACGCGATGTCTTTCAACCATTTGTCAAGTTGTTTGGCGCAAATTTTTCGTGCGTAGGCCCTGGGCCCTCATGCGTAGTCCCTGGACTATTCTCACCATATTTGCGACGATGTGACCTGCTGCATGGTGGAAGGAAAGTGGAGTATTTATGTTTGAAAACGTGTGTGGATATTTCGTCAGGTTGTTTTTTGTCATAGGTCCGCACATCACTGTTCCATTTTTTTTGTCATGCACGCAGAACTACACAAACTCAGAACGAAAAAGCATTGGCGCTAAAATGTGCCTTTATGGTCTCGTAATCGGCATAGTCTTTTGCCTCGCGGGTAACAGCGTTTTAGACGGACTTGGGGTATCAGGCGCGGCGTTTAAAACAGGCGGGGGCTTGCTGCTGGCAGTTGCTGGCTGGGGGATGATTTATTCAAAGCCCAAGGCGCCGTCCGAAAGCACGTCGCCTGAAATCGCGATGCGCTCCGATATCGCGCTGTGTCCGCTCGCGTTTCCAATGTTGATCGGTCCCGCAACGCTGACAACAATAATCGGCATGGTAAAAGATGCCAAACCACTTGGTATTGTTGAGCAGTCGCTGATTGTCGCAACGATGGCAGCAATCATTGGGATCGTATACATTTGCGTGCTCGGAGGTGGAACGCTCATGAGACTTCTAGGAAAAAGTGGGCCCGTTATATTGGAAAAGGTTGGAGGCATTTTGCTGATGGGGATGGCTCTAGAAATGATGTTTTGCGGCGTTAAAATGTACATGTTCGCAAAACCATAGCCAGGGGATTTTCCATTGACCGAGTGTATTTGCGTTTATTTTTTCTGATTTTATAAACTAGTCCGCCATGTCGAAACGCGTGAGTAACAGGATTTTGCTGCGGGTGTTGTGCGCTCTAATTGGCGGCATACCTATGGCTCACGCGGCTCCAGTGTGGGTATCGTCGTTCTTCTGTTCTGTGAGTTGCACGATAAAAGATACACTAACATTTGCATTACCGTTCATCGTATTTACCTACCTAACATCGTCAATCATATCGTTCAGCGATAAAGCGTCAAAAATCCTCGTGTGGGTATTCGTTAGCGTCATCCTTTCAATCATGATTGCAACGTTCTACTCCTACGGCGCAGGAATTCTAATCTTTCCAGGAATGATAACGCATCCAATCGTAAAAGACTTGCCAGGAGATGTTGTTGAAAAGATGTGGACGCTGCCTCTGTTTAAAATGTACGCAGATAAAGCCATGTGGTTCGCATTGCTGTTTGCGATGTGGTTTAACTTTTTAAAGTCATCGCCCATGTCAACATTAAGACGCAGTCATTTCCAAAAGATGGACGGGCAAAATTGCGGCAACGTATGCAAGGGCGTGCTGTCCCTAGGAATATTTGCATCAGACGAACACTTAAACTGCATAGCAAAATTCGTCCACAAAATGAAAAACGTGTCCGAGTGGGGGCTACTGCGATTGTTTATCCCCATCATACCGCTATATGTGCTGGGCTTTATTATGAAGTTCTCATTAGAAACATCGATGGGGTTCATCGTAAAGGACTTTGGCCCCATATTTGCGTTTAACTTCGCGTGCATAATATTGTTCGTAGCGTGTGGATTTCTCATAGCCGGCAAGTTCAAGCCCAAAGCTGCGTTCATTCACTTCAAAAAGATGCTACCTGCTACAGTAACGGGCTGTTGCTCCATGTCCGGACTTGCGACCCTACCAATCATTATTCAGGAAGAAGATGGACCCTCTTCGCGTGAGGGAAAATTCACTCGCCTGCTTATTCCAGCAACAGTAAATGTTCACGCGATTGGAGACGTAATTAACGCGTCCCTTTCAGGGCTGGCGCTGTTATTGCTAACCTCACATGGGCTACCGTCGTTGTCAACATATGTGTATTTTGCAGTATACAACTGCCTCGCCCAATTTTCGTGTGTTTCTGTTCCTGGCGGCGGAATAATCGTCATGTCAGAAATTTTACAAAAACACCTAGGATTGGATGCTGATTCTGTTGTACTGTTGACGAGCATATACTTTTTGCTAGAGCCGTTTTTGAGTGCGATGAACGTTGCGTATAATGGTGCGTTCAGGATTGCGTTGTCTCATATGCTCGACGTAAAGAAAATTTGATTTTGACTGTTAAGAACTCATGAGCATGAATAATCAACTAGCAGCCGCGTGTGCTTGCCTTGCTAGACACGACGTCGTCGCCATACCTACAGAAACTGTGTACGGCATCGCTGCGGACGCAACCAGCGACATTGCCGTAGCAAAGATATACACAGTGAAAAATAGACCATCGTTTAATCCGTTGATACTCCACACGTCCAGCACAGAGCGAGCAATGGAGATCGGCAACTTTTCAGCAAAAGCTGCAGACCTTGCGCAGAAGATTTGGGACCCATCTCATCATAAATCGGTAACGTTGGTTGTTCCACTTCGACGAATGGACATTTCAAAACTAGCTACGGCAGGTTTGTCCACCGTGGGAATTCGCGTCCCCAACCACCCTTTGACAAACAAACTGCTGCAGTCCTATCCCCATCCCCTCGCTGCGCCAAGCGCCAATCTGTCGAATCAAATCAGCGCAACGAATGCGGCCATTGTCAGGAAATCGCTAGGAGATAGGATTTTGTGCATATTAGACGGTGGACAGTGTCAGGTCGGGCTGGAATCAACAATAATCGACACCTCCGTTGAACCATATACTGTCCTTCGCCTAGGAGGTGCGTCCCTTGATGATATATCCGATATGCTTGGATATTGTCCGCGGTTGGCTCCGCTTGGAAGCGCAATCAAGGCCCCAGGAATGATGAAGCGATACTACGCCCCGTCTATCCCCTTGTATACAGACCAGACAGAACCCAGCGATGGGGACGCATTTTTGGGCTTCGGGCAATGCGGCGAAGGGCCGTACAACCTCAGTCCGTCGGGAAATTTAGTGGAGGCCGCAGCAAATTTGTTCCGATTGCTGTTTGAACTTGATGATCCCGCGCGGTTTGCGGCTATTCGCGTTGCTCCGATACCGAATGTTGGCCTTGGAAGGGCCATAAACGATAGGCTTGCCCGTGCTAGCTCAGAAGAATAACGTTTTGGCGCGCGAATTGCTGCAATGTGGAAACGTGTTACGACAGAATTTGTTACGAAGAACGCGCTGAAGTCAGCTAGAATTAGCGTTGTGCCGTGGTGGTTCATTCGGCTGAGGGCGTTATGTCTAAGAAAAGAAACAACAATTTCCAGCTGATTGCCGAAAACCGCAAGGCTTCGTTTAATTTTTTTATCCTGGAAACTCTTGAAGCAGGCATCGTTTTAACGGGAACTGAAGTGAAATCTATCCGGCAAAATCGCTGCAGCGTGTCGGAATCGTTCGTTGGCGAAATGTCCAGCGACTTAAATTCGCTGTATTTGTTTAATGCCAATATCCCTATTTACGAACCAGCAAAAATGTTCAACCACGCCCCAAAGGCACCACGCAAGTTATTGATGCGGCGCAAAGAGATCAACAAGTGGATTGGATCCATACGAAAAAAAGGAATGACGATTGTTCCGCTGAGCATGTTTTTCAATGAAAATGGCCTTGTTAAGGTGAAGGTTGCTCTTGCGCAAGGGAAAAATGTCGTGGACAAACGCGCGGCCATCAAAGAGCGGGATTGGGATCGGGGTAAGAGGCGCATATTAAAAGGCTACAATCAGTAACTATACGGCTCCCGGCTGACGTTACGGAGTACAAATCCTGATTTCACGAGGCTTTGAGTACTCAATAAATCCGGAGCGTCAGGTGGGATATGTATATACAAGGGCTCCCATTTGAAATGTTGGGATTACCACAGGGTTCCCGGCTGAACGAGTTTCAGCTGGGATGTGTCACAGTCGTTCGCCCTTACTGGCGCTTGGGTTTGGTTCCCTGCATTTCAAATTGGATGAGTATACAGCCTACGCACCGCCATTATCTGGGGCTACGTGCACGGGAAAGGATACATGTTCGTGATGGTTTTCTAGTGAAACTGAGCCCGAGATCGTTAGCAAAAACGCTTGATACAGCGCATCAAAAGAATCAATCTTCACCGAGGGACTTATTAGGCGGGGTTCGTACATCCTGATCATCATTTCGCATTGACTTGCAAATACGGTCCAACCTGCTCCGCCTTCAGGAAAGATTGCCTTGCTATTCGGCATTCCCATCAGGCCCTCTACACCCGAAAAAGAAGACTCATCTGGGGAGCTGCGCCTTAGGGCTTCAATTGTGTCTTCAGAAAAGGACGAGCGTGCGTTTAATATGTCGGATATTTCTTGTTGAATTGATTGAAGGAGCTGGTCCTTTTCCAAATATATGCAAACATCGGGAGCCCCTGTCATAAAGGGCGACGACGCTGTTAGCTGGTCAAACAATGGCGCTTCTGCAACGAACGACTTTGGTCCTTGGTTTTTGTTCACTCCGACTTCCCCCCGCGATTACCCCTGTTCTATCTGGTCACCTTGGTTCGGACGGCCACCTCCACTGCCGCCAGCCCATTCAGACAAATTAACACGAACGGAAAGGCCGAGACCGGAATCGAACCGATATTCAAAGATTTGCAGTCTTCTGCATCACCATTCTGCCACTCGGCCACAAAGAAACCCACTGTAATGATTACATCAGCCAGCTGTTCTCTTTGATGGCGCTTCTTCTGCACCACGCCCGATTATACAGGAAAACTCACATGTATGGCTACTGGTATGCACCGCGCGCTCAGGGCGTCCTCATGAAAAATCTTGATCCAAAATCTGTTTTAGTAAACGTGTGTCCCAGCCAGCCTTCTTTCTCAGCGAGCGGATTGATGTTCGTTTGAACTTTGGGTTGTTTTCCT
>JAIRNK010000019.1 GCA_031258095.1 Holosporales bacterium | reverse complement strand
CTATATCCGGATTCTTTACAAATACATGGGGTTTAATCGCAGAAACTATGCGATCACGAGTAAACGATAATTTTCAGACATTGCCGATTCCCATGCTTTCATGCTAGGTCTGTATAGATCCGGGTCCCGGCTGACTCGTTGGGTGGATTTTTATAGTTTTACAATGCCTTGAACTTCAATAAAACCCGAAGAGTCAGGTGGGATATATATACTCATCCCGTCTGAAATGCAGGGAACAAAACCCAAGCGCCAGTAAGGACGAACGACTGTGACACATCCCAGCTGAAGCTCCGTTCAGCCGGGAACCCTGTGGTAATCCCAATATTTCACATGGGAGCCCTATAGAAGTCGTATCTTCCCATTATGGCGCCGAATGCGGTGCCATCACGCAGGTGGAGAGAGGTCGTTGTGTAAGCAGCAATAAATGCGTTCTGAATATTTGCCCCCTCCGCCTCGTTGTTGTTTAAAAAACCGAACGGCATTTTTTTCATGCGTAGGCCCTGGCACAAGAGTTGTTTTGAATTGCGCTGCGGAGGTGGTACACTTCAGGAGTGGTTCCCGCAACACGGGGGTGTAGCTCAGTTGGTTAGAGCGCCGGCCTGTCACGCCGGAGGTCGCGAGTTCAAGTCTCGTCACTCCCGCCACTCCCGCCAGTCGTTCTGTCCTTTGTTTGCGTGAGGCTTTCGTGAGCATCATTCGTGGGGCCGGCGCTGCATTTGACGCGCATTTCATGCAAATTGCGTTGAGCCTAGCTGAGAAAGCCTTTAGTGAAGGCGCCGTTCCTGTGGGGGCGCTTATAGTTCAAGACGGGGATGTTGTTTTCCAAAGCCACAACAGTTTCACATCACCTCCAAACGATCTTCCAGATTCTATTCGTCACGCTGAAATCGGAGCAATAATAGGTGCGTGTAAGGAATTAGGGAAAAATCGACTAGACGGCTGCGAAATCTACGTTACTGTGGAGCCATGCGCTATGTGCCTGGGTGCGATTGAATTAGTCCGAATCTCCAAAATCGTGTTTGGTGCATATAACTCATCGTTTGTGTCTGCACAACTCCGCAATCCCCACGTGATTCCTACGCCCCCGTTTCCTGGAGAGATCGTCGGTGGAGTAATGGAAACGGACTGCGTTCAGATAATTCACCGTTTTTTTCAGGCCAAGAGGAGCGGCTAAAACGTTTCAAATACGTCGTCTGTGAATCAAACGTCACGAACGCGAACCTAGCGCGTCTATAGGGCTTCTGACTGACGTTCCGGGTTGTTGGTCAGATTCAATGGCAAATGCCAAACGGTTTAAAGCTGTTGCCAGTGGTGCATATAGCCCAGTTTCGTTGATATGAGAGTCTTGCGGAGGGTTTTGTGGAATGCGATCACGTTGACTTCCTGCTGTTTTCAAAACGATATTTGTTACTCCGGAAAAATCGCAATTAACGAAGCGAATTGTCTCAATAACACTTCTCCCAAAATATTGTCTGATTCGTTCTAATAATTGTGGAACAACATATGTGAGTTGAACTGCCGTTGCCCGAGATGCTCCAACGTGAAGACAGCAGTGGGGGAACTTCCCAGATACGCGAAGCGGACGACACTCTTTCGCATATTTTTCGCCCACGATATTGCTCCAGTCCAGAACCAATCCAGCGGAAAAAAAACCATTCTTTCGGCACACAGGAGAAACCAGCTTGGGCAAGCACTCACCGAATAGTGTAGCGCAAGGCCGCCGGGGTTTGTTTGTAGGGCCGGATAGGCCAGGTTCTACCGCTTCAATCTGCATATGCACATCCCATCTGACGTTCCGGGTTTCTTGAGAGCTCAAAGCCCTGTAACATCAGGACTTGTTCCCCGGAGCGTCAGTCGGGAGCCCTATATGACGTGACTCGGTCACGCTTGCTCTCGCGCATCGTCGCATGAAAAATCGTAGAAGCTTTTCAAGTGCAATGCCGTGTTAGTGTGCTGCGATGGGCGAACGTCTGCAATGATTTGTCCGCTCTTTAGTAGCATGATCCGATCACAGATTTCGACTAAAAAATCCAAGTCGTGGGACGCAATAATGATTGTGACATTGCGCTTATGCACCTTGCGCAAAAGAGCGACCACGTCGCTGATCGTTGCGACATCTAGCCCTGACGTCGGCTCATCGCACAACAGTAGGTCTGGGTCAATCATCAGGCTTCTGGCTAGCGCGACCCTCTGTTTTTGTCCCCCAGACAACGTACTTGGATAGTTGCCCGCCTTCGCACCGATTCCCAGCTCCTTTAGCAGCGTATTGGCTTTCGCAATGTATTGCTGTTTTTTCTCTGAGGCGGCTTTTCGCGTTGGGGTGTACACTAAGTTCTGAAGAACCGTCATATGCGGAAACAACTGAAAATCTTGGAACATAAACCCAATTTTCCCGTCATATTTTATTGACCCGGCGTCTGGCTTTTCGAGCCCTTGTATGCAACGCAACAATGTCGACTTGCCGCTACCAGACGGGCCAGCCAGTCCAAGAATACTAGACTCCTCAACATGAACGCTGACATCGTTCAATACTGCTATGTTGTTAAATGATTTCCCGATGTTACATATTCTCAGCATATAGCTTTCTATTCTCGATTTTTTTCCCTATAAACTCCAAGATCCGCACTAACGCGTAGTAAGTCACCGCCGCGATGCACAGTGGCGTAAAGTACTCGTATCTTGCCGCCGCAATAGCCTGTGCCCTTCTCGTTATGTCCATCCCGCCAATTGTAGCAATTAATGCTGTTTCCTTTAGTAATGATACTGTTTCGTTAACGAGAGAAGGCAAAACATTCATAATCACCTGCGGCAGGATGATATCTCGCCACATATAGAACGGTGGTATGCCAAGTGCATACGCGGCTTCGAACTGTCCTTTTGGCAAGCTTTCTATTCCGCCTCGCAATATCTCTGAAACGTACGCTGCGCTATTTATTCCTAATGCAATAATCCCAGTCGCCCTGATCCCCAGATCACACCGAAATAATGCTGGAATAAGAATAAAATAGAATATGCTGATCTGCAGCAGCACTGGCGTCCCTCGAATGACCGACACTAGTCCGCATATGACAGGACGGGCCCATCGGTATCTTCGCAAAATGGCGAACACCACTCCCAACGCAAGACCTAGAAGGATGCCACCGACAAGCAGCTCCATTGTTAACGCTGCGCCTGAACCTATGTAGAATACGTCGGAAAGGAGTTTGCTCACTTGGCGGGCTCTTCTCCTTCGGTGGACTGAACCAGATCTTTTAGGCCCCACTTTTCTTTTAGTTGCGCTAGGACCCCTGAGTTTTCAAGCTTGTCTAAGACTGCGTCGATTTTTTCGACTAGCCGGGATTTATTTTTTAAGCCCATAGCAGTTCCACTTTCGTCCAACGTTGCGACCACTGTCCACGCGAGGGCAGGGTTTTCTTTGCAGAGCGCGACAGCGACGATCCCGTCTACAACAATTCCGTCAACGTGCTTGGTTTTGAGGTGTTCCACGGATGAGGCAACATTGTCTATGGATATGCGTTTGGCGCGGCAGTTTCTCTTTACCCAATCTTCCTGAACTGTTCCCAATTGACACGCGACTGTAACGTCATCACTGCCTTTGAGGTCTGGTACAGCTGAACCTTTCTTATATACTACGCCAACCACAGAGCGATAGTATGTCTTGGTGAAAGCACAGTGTTCTTCACGTTCCTTCGTCGGAGTCATCGAGGCTAGGGCAACGTCAATCTGCCCCTTTGCCAACGCAAGAAGAATGGACGAAAACGGCATGTCTTTGAACTCTGCGCGCTTTCCAAGGTCATTTGCAATTGCATTTGCTAAGTCTATTTCGAACCCTACGACTTGCCCATCTTGGTAAAACTCAAACGGCGGATAGTCGGCGCTCGTGCCAAAGATGATGACGTCATCGCTTTTGCGATTGTCACACCCGCCCAAAAGAAACAACGAAAGAACCAACAAACAGCGCAGTAAATTCACAGAACTCGCGAAAAAGAAAGGCAGGACCAACGTTCAATCTATCGTGGGAGGGATTTGCTGTCAATTCCCGTGCGAATGTCCAAAATCACATTAGGATTGTTGTTAAGCGAATGCCCCCAAATTACGTACGGCCAGAGTAGCAAGCGGAGAAAATAGCAAAAATGCCGCCTCATCGCGGAGCTCCGTATAGTTATTCGCAGGAACGCTCTCTGAATGTTGCGACCAGATATCATCAAACTTATTCATTTGAGCTCATCATTTTCATCTTCACTCAAACCTGCCAACCTGTAACCAATCTTCGGCTCGCTGTTACACTCTTCATCACTAGATGTTTCCTCAATTGTGTCAAACAGAGTTCTATAAAGCTCTGAATGACTCAACTCCCGAAGAACTTCATTCGCCAAATCTCTGCCAACTACGTTAGCAAGATAAATTCTAACACCGCTTTCTTTTTCATACGGATAGATCATACCCGTTAGTGCATCCTGCACTTTATCAAAAAGCGTTAAAAATAAGCCGCAAACTTCGCCGAAGTGTTCTGAAAATGACGAGACATCGAATAAGTCATCATATGGTTCAAAAATGTCGGCTAGTTTCTCTTGAATTCCGTCTGAAATTTTGCTGTATTCGTTCATATTTTTCGTTGTTGACGGTAGGCACCAGTTGTCGTCATTTTGTACTTCTTTAAATGTTTTGTCGCTAGCTGGCACATCGACAAGCGGGTTGTGCTCTCTTTGATCATCACAACCAAGCGTACACTGTATACCAGTGGACGCTAACAACAAAATAGTGCACGCGCATTGTATGACTTTCATAAAAGTTTTCAATAATTACTACCATCGACAACATTAATGGTGCACCTATTGTCTTGATAAATCGTTAAAAATAAAATTCCTTTTAAGAAATATTGATCGTTTAGTTTTTGATACTGCGTTTAGACAAATTCTGACGTCTGACACGTTAGACCTTTGGTCTCCTTCTCTTGCTAGTATATGACATCCGTCATACGCTTCAACGTTATCTCCATTGAAGACGTCAACATCGTTTGGCTGCACAATTGCACTAATCCCTAAAAACTTAACTTTCGGGTTTTTCTTGAACTCAACAAGCACGTAACATTTTTGGGAACAATTATAAACCAACGGATCTTCTTCACTTTTGCGATAGATGTGCAGCGTCGCTGTTGCTGGATCAGTAGACCTGTTGCAAAAGCGCTGGTGCAGGCTGGGGCGTGAGCTCCACCATCTCTCGTTTTTGACCTTTTTCTCTAGGCGAAGCCAAATCCGTTCTTCAAATTCACCACTCCAGAGATGATCCTAAATCTTGTGTTAAATTTATTCTTTTGTTTCTATACCTCTGCGGCATAATTCGGAAGCGCTTGATTTCGCCCAGCACGTTTTCCACCTTGACCCGAAACCTAGACTCATCCCATTTGAAATGCAGGGAACAAAACCCAAGCGCCAGTAAGGACGAACGACTGTGACACATCCCAGCTGAAGCTCCGTTTAGCCGGGACCCCTGTGGTAATCCCAACATTTCACATGGGAGCCCTGTAGCAAGCGCCGTGTTGTACTCCTTCTCTTCGGCGCTCAGCTCACCTTTCTTCGGCTTTTTATACGGATAATCCGAATCTTCGTGAAAATGTTGGATTCCCTGATATCCAGAGTCCGCGTAAACCCTCGTACCCTTGTGCAATGGCGCGCCATTTCTGAGCACCTCTATATATATCCCGCCTGACGCTCGGGTTTTATTGAAGTTCAAAGCATTGTAAAACTACAAAAATCCACCCGGCGAGTCAGTCGGGAGCCCTCTATGCGCGCAGCGACCTCTATCCTGCTCTTTCTTTTTCTTTGCAACATACAAACATTACTTCATCGCACACCTGCGCGCCTTAGAGAAAAACTAAAATGCACGGGTTTTGATCAACGCAAGCAGCTTCTCCCGCCATTCCTTTCGACTCGTGCAAAGATGCTGTTCCGTACATGTTTGAACGTCTGACGTTTCTGCCGTTGACTCAAAACTTGCGTCCTGTGTACGCATACTCTAGAATCGCCGTATAGTGCTTCTTTTGTGGAGAGTCGATGGCTCGAGTAACTGTAGAGGATTGTATTCAGGTAATCCCAAATCGATTTCGACTCGTGCTTTTGGCAACGTACCGGGCACGGGAGCTTTCATCTGGGACGTCTCCGGCTGTTCCGCGCGATAACGACAAGAACCCTGTTATTGCGCTGAGGGAGATTGCTGATGGGGCAGTATCCGTTGACAAGCTCGATGAGCGATTCCTGGCGTACCTTAGTTACCAAAGCTTCGGTTTTTCTGAAGAAACACGCGAAGAGGATTTGCGCCAGGCCATGAGCGCAGAAAGTACGTCGCATTTGCAGAACGTGGAAGTCATCGAAGCACCAGTGTTTTCTTCTATGGATGACGACGACGATTATGATGATGTATAGTAGGCTGAGTTAGTCGTCAGCGGGTGAATGAGTTTTGGTTCAGTCTCATTCGCTGGCAGGGGCAGGTGGTGGCAATGTCTTCTGAGAAGGAATTCCGCGGGGTCGCCGTATGCTGTCCAAATTGCGCCGTACCATTACACATAGGAGTTCTTCCTAGCCCTCAAGAAAGTGAGCAGGGCGAAGGGTGGTGGTTCGAGTGTGCGCAGTGCAATCACCGGTGGTGGTATTCAGCTTATTCAGGGAATAGACAAGAAAACATCGAGAAGCTGCGCCAGATAATGGCAGAATTCGAGGACTTGCGGGGAGATGGGGCAGAGGATTTTGCTGGCTTGGCCCCTGCAATTGTAGATGCGGGAGCAGTGCTGGGCGCGAGTGACGCTGATGTGAATCGGACGGGCGCAGACGACTCGGGCTCGTTAACAGCGAATGTGTCCCTTGAACGTGCTCCAGATGCACCTGCCTCGAGCACAATTTCAGCTTCTTCATCCGAAAAAACCGAAAATCGCACGGGAGCGGAGGAAGATAGGCTGTACGAGTACCAACTTGCACTAATCCTGAGAGATCCACGGAATAGGGAAGTTTTGGATGGAAAAACCGGAGAAAACTTCTTTCCAAAAAGGCCGGACATATATTCGTATAGCAGCAAAATGCGAGGGGACACGGTTTCTCAACGGGCAGCCAGGGAGCAACCAGCTTCCACTCGGAATTACTCATATAGGCGCGTGTTGCCCAAACGGGGGACTGCTAATAATCAAAGGATAGGGCCAGGCGTTTATCCTCTGGCCAACAAAGCGTCGTTTCAAATGCCATCTTTCATGGCGTCTAAACTGGGCCCTGATGAACAAAAGTATAATCTTAAGCCTGAAGCGTCGAATGTTATTTCTTACCCAAATCACTCAAGCCGCGATGTAAACAGACATGAGCCTTCTTTAGCAGAATCGATGCCGGGGAATAGACACATCCCATCTGACGCTCCGGGTTTCTTTAGAGATCAAAGCATTGTAACATCAGGACTTGTTCCCCGGAGCGTCAGTCGGGAACCCTATAGCTGTCTTGCCCAATCGGACGCTGTTAAAAACCTGTCGTTGTGTCCCCCAATGGAAAAAAGTCAAAAATTCGGTGAAGATATATATGCGATGAAGCGTATGCCAGGTCGCCGCAGGTTTTTGGTCGAAATTCCTAGGAAGGGGGGGAATATGCGCAATGAGCAAGATTTTCAGGCGTTTTACAATGGCGGGACGTTAAGCGATTCGCACGAAGGCGACAATTCGTTGGGGACGCCTGGTTATGTAAAAGACCCTGAGTCCGTATCCGATGGGGTTTTAGGTTTATGGGAATCTTCCGCATATGAGACCCCTTCAGAGGGCGGTGACAAAATCGTGCGTAATTCGAAAGAGAAATGGCATTGGTTCAAAAGGAAGCCGCTAGTAAAACACAACAGAAAGGATAGTGATCTGTTTCCCGCGTTAAATGATGTTGCTCCCGAAGGCAACGATGCAAAGTTGGAATTGGTCGTGGATAACAACCCTGCGAGTCGCCCCGATGGGGATCCCAGCGCGGATGGCACGTCCTGTTTTGCTATCTCAGAAGAGGGCAAAGCGCCTGTGATTATTCCTTTTACGAAGGATTCGAACCAAAGCAAAGTCCTTCCACCAATATTGCCGGACTATAAAGAATCCAAACCTGCGGCAGTAAAAATTCCGGTAGTGAATGGGGATACAACGGAATCGAATAAATGGCGCTTTGGAAGTGGCGTAAAATGGTTCATATCCTTCGTTGGAATTGCTACCATTGTCGCGGGGTATTTTTCCTATAAACACAAAGACAAAATAGTGAATTTGTGGAAAAACCCAATTGGGATAAATGCAGGAATTGCGGCAGAACGGCTGTCATTGGAACGTGTCAGTTATTCTCTTGCTAAAGAAGGCGGATCGTCCAAAATCACACTTGTCGGCGAAATTGTGAATAACAACGACTCGACGCTAAACGTGCCTCTCTTGCGTGTGAAGATTTTTTCGACAGAGCCGCCGAAGCTTTTAGCGACTTGGGACTATAACTCTAACTTGCCCGATATTTTGCCCAATGAGCATTCATCCTTTAGAATAGAGCGAGCCCTTCCACTAGACCCTGATCAGGATCTTACAGTGGAGGTCTCGTTCACACAGATAAGGCAGCCGCGTTGTTCTTGAAAGGAGAACCTGCGTGTTGAAGCTAAACTTTAATATCTGGCATTGTTTGTGCCATGAACGCGATGTAGTTTTGTTCTATTTCAGCCCACATATCAATCATTTCACTCAACAAATATTGGCGCAAGATACGCCCGGACGTGCGCTCATAGTGGGTAATAATCGAATCGAACAGATCTTTGCCAATTCTGCATGTGATGCGAGCTAAATCAGCTTCAGGAACGGACACTCCAAAGAAGGCAAAATCTAAAAAGCCAACTATTTTTAGATCGTCATTCACGATAATGTTTCCGATGTTCAGATCTCCATGAACCACAACAAGGTTTCCGCCATTTTCTGCGTGCTCGAGTTTATCTATCATTGCAGAACACGTACAGAACTCGACTTCACTCATGACATCTCGCAAAAAAGTTGAGAGTCGTCGCTGTAAATGACGTGGAGGAGTGAGCTTGTGAATTTCAACAAAAAACGTTGCAATTTGCGCTCCGAAATCGTTTACCTGCTCAGGAGTAAGGCCCTCGGTTGAAGACAGTACGCGCCCGCCTATTTTTTTGTGGATGGAAAATGGGCGTAGTCCACTAAAGTAAATTTTAGAGTCTGCAACCGGTAAATTAGTTTCGTTTTTCACAAACTCGCTTGCAGCCACATCAACTTTCATTGCGCGAGAGAAACACGCCCCACGCGGGAATCTCGCAATATAGTTGACTCCATCAAGTTCAACGTCGAACACAAAATTAGTCCATCCGGTATTCACTGGCGTCAACCTTACGCTTTCCACAAACTGCTGAAATGAGCCATGTTTCGGTGGAAAATATTTCGACTCTCCAACAGCTGACATCAAAATCGCGAGAAATTCTTCATTGGTCAACGAGCTATCGAAATATGTCATCTTTGCGTAAAACTTTTTCTTCGCATTCATTAGTTCGACAGGATCCTGAAGCGCTATGTCAGCCGCGCGTTTACTGTGCTCCGCCGCCACTTTTTCCAAAAACCCGTCACTCATGTGGTCTTCATCCGCAATATTTTCGTACGAATATGCGTTCCAAAGCGCGATACGTGTCTTCCCGCTGTCGCAATCACTTAGTAGTCGCAACGATGGAACTAGTTTTTCAAAAAAATAATCCGCACTATCTGAGTTTACAATGCGCCCTTCTTGTTGTTGCCTTTTTTTGATCAACTGGTCAGATATTTCTCTCGGAACGGCAAGCACGTTATATATTGTGTGATAATCTGAAGCCGTTAGCTGTAATAAATACGCTTCAAACCTTTGGTCTAAAACAGTTAACTCCAACAGTATGCTATACTTGCTCTCTATTAACATCTCCACTACGTGAAACAACAACAACAACGCGAAGCCATTCGTCTTCTCTCTCATCAAGCTGGCACCAAACTCGTTTTTTATTTGTTCATATTCAGGGTGAAACTTCGCAAAACGCCTAACCGAAACGTGTACGAATTCATGAGCTATTGTGTCCTTTACGGCTTCGTACAATTGCGTAGTTTTGCCGCTCCCGGATTGCCCGACTAAGCGAACTAAATACGGGGTGCGGACGCTTTTGTTGTACAGCTTTACGCCGTCGATGCACTCTAAATAAGCCTCTTTCGCCAACGCCTCAAACTCCTCGCTATGTATGTTGTGGTACGGAGCAGAGGTACAATTTCTGGCGAACGATTCATATATAGACATGATGGCTTTTGTTCTAGCTGATGGATTAAGGGCGGGGTAAATCGAGCTCATTTGCGGACCTTGTAAACGTAAATTTCGGCCGATTATCACACAGCAATTCCCATATTGTGAACCCGGAAACGACGGAGCTTCCCAGCCCTAAACGTGCCACAATCCTGCGGGGATAGTGCTTATGAAGGGTTGATATCTCTTGGATTTGCGCTATCTCGCAATGTTGAACGCGTTCTAGTGACTGTGATACACTCATCCCATGTGAAATGCAGGTAACAAAACCCAAGCGCCAGTAAGGACGAACGACTGCCGAATCCTAACATTTCACATGGGAGCCCTATAGATTGGTGGTGTGTCTTGGTTATTGTTGCGAATCTACAAGCGTAGATGCCGGTCTTCCTACTAATCAGGGGGCGGCGTTAGGTGGAGTGGGCAGCGTGATCGTGCTGATTAAATAGCGCAAGTGGCCGGAAAAACGGAAGCGTGTAGGAGTTTTGATGAAAGTTATATTGCTCAACAAAGTAGAGAATCTCGGCTCGATAGGAAGCGTCGTCACTGTTAAGAATGGCTACGCGAGGAACTTTTTGTTGCCAAAAAAAAAGGCCCTGCGCGCGTCGCCCGCCAATTTAGCCTATCTCGAAACTCAGCGGGCCGTTATTGAGGCTGATAACTTAAAGAGGAAGGCTGATGCCGAAGAGGTCGCTGCACGCATGCAGGGCTTGCTAATTAATTTGATTCGGCAAGCTGGTGAGTCCGGAAACCTATTTGGCTCTGTACGAAGTGCGGATGTTGCGGCTGAAGTCACCAAAGCTGGATACAGTGTGCATAAGTCACAGGTTCGCGTAGATAATCCCATAAAAACGCTTGGTATTCATTCCGTAAAGGTTGAGCTTCATCCAGAGGTTTTTGTCGTTGTTAAGGTCAATGTCGCTCAGACGGTCGAAGAAGCTGACGCTCAGCTCGCTGCGCAGGAAGATTTGAGTGCGACCGCGCTTGCGGATGCGTAGCGTTTGCATCAATGACAGTCTTATACCTGATCGATGTGTCAGGGTTTGTCTTTCGTGCGTTTTATGCATTGCCGGCCCTAACTAGCCCCGAGGGGGTTCCCGTTGGCGCAGTTTTTGGCTTCTGTAATATGCTGATGAAACTTCGGCGCGAGATTACTCGCGCAGTGAAGGGGACGGGCAATGATGGCGGGCCGGCCAGCGTTTTGTGGGTCGCTGTTGTCGACGTGGCGAGAAAAACATTTAGGAATGACATATTTCCTGCTTATAAATCGAATAGGAAACAGGTCCCCGAAGAACTCGTCGCACAGTTCCCTGTTGTTCACGATGCTTGTGCGGCTTTTGGATGCCCTGTAAAGGGAATGTCAAACTTCGAAGCAGACGACGTAATTGCGAGTTACGCCAAAAAGGCTGAAACGCGCGGATTTGACTCAATAATCGTTTCTTCAGATAAAGATTTTATGCAGTTGTGCCGGCCTGGTGTCAGCATATTCGACCCCATAAAGTCCGTTTTTATATCAAGTGAGCACATTCATGAGAAATTTGGGGTTCCGGCGGATAAAGTCACGGACGTTCAAGCTTTGGCTGGTGACCCCACGGACGGAGTTTTTGGTGCCCCAGGTGTCGGAATAAAAACAGCCGCGGGTTTAATAAAGCAATTCGGCTCATTGGATGTTTTGCTCCACAACGTATTTGCTATTCCGTCAAAACGGCAGCGGGACATTATTGCGAGAAACGTAGACAACATCCGAATTGCTAAGCAGCTCGTGACACTCAGAGACGATGTCGATGTTGAATTTGATGAAGAAGAGTTAACGTTCTCTGCGAAACTCAACAGCGTAGAAATCAACAGAATTTCTGCTTTCTATAACAAGTGGGGCTTTTCGCGATTCCACGTTGGCGCGAACAAGAGCGGTTGAGGACAAACAAGTCTTGGGCGTGTTGCGTGAGCAGGCTACAAAGAGTTTTCGTTATCACATACACGATTATTACAAATCAATCTCTTCCACAACGCTTGGTTCCCCTTTGGCAGAATGGACAACTTTCTCAATTTTGAGCTTTGCCTCCTGTAGTTTGCTTTCGCAACGTCGTTTTAATTTATTTCCAAATTCGAACGCAACGACCGCCTCCTCCAGCGGCAAATCGCCTTGCTCTAAAGCTTTTACGACCGCTTCCAGACGTTCGAGGGCGTTTTCGAACGACAAATTTGTGATTTCTTCATCTGTTAAAAATTGCATATCCTGCTCCGAAATAGTACTTGCTACAGGGACATTACTCTTTTCAATCGTTGCAACGCCAGTGAGTTTTTAGTTGTGCCTTCGGTAGCAATTGATCTTATTATTCATTTACTTTTTCCCGACCAATCGCCCGAATACTTTACGTACGGTGTCTTTTACGCCAGTTTTCTGCCGATATGGCTCCATCATGCTCATATTATCAAGCGGCCCGGGGCCGGGTTCTCGTTTTGGCTTTTCGGTTTCTCTCTTTTCAAGTTTGACGACGGGACTTTTTTTTTGACCATTTTTTTCGAGCTTTGGGGGCTCTGATTCTTTTTCGACCCGAGCTGGTTTCGCGGATTTCTCCATCGTTGGAACGGGCTGATCCACTGCTTTATCGCTGGTCCCCGCACTCAATTCCTTGGGAACCGAAGATTCCTCTGACGTTAGTGGCTGCACAGAGGTCCTTTGATTTTCATGTTGGATCAGACCATACGGCGACCTGCCTTTCCTTCTATGGCGGGGCCTTTCATCTTGCGAACGCCTATTATCCAGCTCTTTATGGGGGCCTCCATGGGTTTTTGCGGGGTTTTTGGATGTATTGTCCACGTTTTCATCATTTTTCTGCACGTTGACGTGACTATTACCGTTTGGGGCGCTGTCCTCATTGCTATTATCTTTTGCAGGGGCTGAATTTATCTGATCTTCTTTCGCCTCGTCGTGAACGTCGACGTGTGTCCGCTGCTCGTCGCCTTCCGTAGCTCGGGATGGCTGATGATGCTTTCGATTTTTTCCTATTTTCGAATCATGGACTATTTTTTTGCCAAATCCGTGCACGGTTCGAATTTGCTTGTTTTCTTCTTGATCGTCCGAGGTTTTTCCTAGGGATCTAACGGAAGGCTCATTAATCCCATCGTCTAAGATGAATTCTTCATCACTCAAATTCGAATCAGAAAGAATTGTTACTGTGCAATGATATTTTGTTTCAATCTGATGAATCTCTTTTCTCTTTTTATTCACAAGCAACTCCGCAATGACTCGTGGCACAGAAACTGTCAGTTTTAGAGTGCCTTCTGCAGACTTTTCCAACAAGTTTAATACTGCAGACGCAAAATAGTCGCACGAGTATCGTGTGCCTCGTCCTTGGCAATGAGGACACCGTTCGCTGTACATCTCCATCACGCTTGAGCGGAGGCGTTGTCTGGACATCTCCATCAATCCAAATTGGCTAATGTTGCCTGTTTGTATGCGAGACCGATCAGATGCCAACTCTGCGCGGAAGAATTGCTCGACTTGCTTTATGTGTTTATTCTCCCACATGTCAATGAAGTCGATCACTATCAATCCCGACAAATCTCTCAATCGCAGCTGCTTTGCAATCTCTTTTGCAGCTTCGAGGTTAGTTTTTAGCGCTGTTGAATCTATATGGCGTTCTTTTGTCGCCCTTCCCGAGTTTACGTCAATTGCGACAAGAGCCTCCGTTTGGCCTATGACCAGTGACCCTCCAGAGGGAAGGGGGACGCGTGGACTGACCATCGCTATGATTTTATCCTCGACGTTATATGAATTGAATAGGGATATATTGGTGTCCTTGTATAGTTTTATTTTCCTTACGCCGCTTGGAGACAGCTGTCTCATAAATATGCGGAGTTGTTTATATGCGTCTTGTGTATCTACCAATATTTCATCAATATCTTTTTTGTAAAAATCCCTAACCACGCGCATCAAAATTGCTGCATCCTCATGAATGATCGCTGGGGCGTTGGATTCGAGGGTCTTTTCGCGAATTTCGTCCCATACACGCATTAAATATTCGTAATCTTTGCGAATTTCGAGTTTCGTCCGCTCTTGCCCAGCCGTACGGATTATCAATGACATTTTGTCGGGAATTTTGAGCTTATTTAGTACGTCTTTTAAGCGCTGTCTGGTTTCGTCCTCGTGTACGCGCCTGGACACTCCGCCGCTTCGCTCGCCGCCAGAATTGGGCATTAGCACACAGTACTGCCCGGGAAATGATAAGAACGTGGTGAAGGCCGCACATTTGTTCCCGCGCACATCTTTGATGGCCTGAACAAGCAACACTTGTTTGTTGTGAATTACTTCCTGAACGTTATAATGACGTTTTTTCTCCTTTTTGTGCTTCGGTTCTTTGTCTTCGGTCACATTGTTCGGCGAGCTTGATGGTTGCATATCTGGATATGCAAATGGGTCTATATCGCCTCCTTCAGAACTGTCTTCATCGTGATCTGAATCACCTGAAGGAACAAATTCGTCGTCCTCGTCTTCCGAAACGTCGTCAACAGGGATCTTATAGTAATCCGGGTGAATTTCTGTGAATGCTAGAAAACCGTTCTTCTCGCCACCGTAATCGATAAAGACCGCTTGCAGAGATGGCTCTATTCGTACCACTTTGGCTAGGTACACGTTCCCCTTTATGGGCTTTTTCCCTGGACGCTCTGAATCGTAATTTGTTAATTCATTGCCTTCTAAAACGGCTACACGTGTTTCATCTTGGTTTGAAGCAGTTACAAGTATTTTCTTTGCCATAATGAGCGTTCTCCAAATATACTATTCTTTTTCCAAATGATTTTGTTGCAGTGACGGCTCGCCCGCAAAAACAGACGCATGCCTTCAATATGAAAAGACGAACACTTGCAACTGAATGCACGTGCAAACTCGGGCCTTTTTTTCTTGGCAATTCAGTGGGCGCGCACGAGTGACGCACAGAAAATGGGGTCAATATATGGCGACATTTTCTTAGTCTATTCCAAGACGTCACAACACTCCTGTCACTGAGTCTTAGAAAAGCGCCAACTGCCAACGCCACCCAGCGAAGCACGCCAAGGTTTGCATATCCATCAAACATCAATCCATTCCCTATACATGACGCCAATGCGGCGGCCGAACTTCGATAACTCCCCCCACCTTGCGAGCCTCCAATATTGCGCGATGGAGGTCTGCTACTCGTTTTTTTGCAAGCCAACTGCGGTTGCGTAAAAGGCTATACACAAGAGTTGTAGCAACAATTGCACTATGTGTAAACATTCACTGATGTTTCACGGGAGCCCAAAGATGCGAGTGCTTTTAATGTTGAAACGTTACGGATTTCCATCTTTTTTACTACTGGGTGCTGTCGTCTTTCGGAGTTTCTAAAATTTTTAAGCCACAAACCAATGACGTAAACAAAAGGAATGCTAAGAAAATGAGCAGACAGTTGTCCTCTGAAACTAGTGATATATCAGTCAAATCAAACATATATGTTCGTGGGGGAGCGAGTGATTTGTTCCAATGAACAACCAAAATTGCAGACATCGCACAGGCCGCCCAACCAGTCGCGCAGACGAACTTTCTGTCGACAATCTCCACTTTTACGATGTTACTATCAGTTAGTCTTTGTTCTTCTTTTTGTTTACAAAGGACGGTGAACAGAGCACAGCAACAAATGAACAATGCTCCAAATATGGATACGTACATTGCATCAAGGGCTGCACATAGCACGAAAACTTGCGAAATTGTCCAAATAATGGGTAGAGCCTTGCATCGACGAATAGACGCGAAAAACGATCCGACGACGATGTTGATTAACGCCACAATTGCAACCATGTCTGTCGTTTCACTAGTCACGCACTCGCTCCGTCGAAAGTTTTTTCCTCAATGTCAGGCTTCGCATAATTCACTGCCGATAAATACAACCCATGTGCTGGTGCCGTTGGGCCTGCTGCGGTTCGCGTTCCACTGGTAAGCAGCTGTTTCACCGCTTCTCCCTCATATTTCCCGAGACCAATCCAAACAAGCGTTCCAATCATGATTCGGACTTGATTATGCAAAAATGAACGGGCTTTTACACGACATTCTATCATTTCACCTGCGGCGACAACGTCAAAAACGTCGAGTGTTTTCATTGGACTGTGGCTTTGACAGGCTGAGGCTCGAAATGCGTTAAAGTTGTGATGTCCCAAAAAATCTTGTGCATATGTTTTGATTTTTGTGACATCTAGCGGGCGAGAAACGTGCCACGCGCGTCCGCGGTCAAGCGCTAATGGTGAGCGCCTGTTGCTTATTTTGTACAAATATTCCCTCGATGTAGCAGAAAATCGCGCGTGAAAAATTGGGGCGACAACTTGGGCGTTGAGCACGACGCAAGCGTGTGGGCTTGTGAAAAAATTTAAGCCTCCAATTAGTCGGTGAGGGTCAATTGGCTCAGTTAGGTCAAAGTGCGCGCACTGCGCTAATGCATGAACGCCGGCGTCTGTTCGCCCTGCGCCTTCGACTAACACATTCTCGCCAGTAATTTTTCGCAACGCATGCTCCAATGTTCCTTGAACGCTGCGTTGTTGAGTCGTGTCGAATATGGTTTTTTGCGCGGGACACGTTTCGAACTCCCTTGCATCAGAGCGCTGCCGCTGCCATCCGCAAAAGAAGCTGCCGTCGTACTCTACTGTAATTTTGTAGCGAGGCATCGTTCTGTCAGGCCTCGAGCTTGTGTGTCGTCTGTGTTCCAATCAGTAGCATGGTTCTCCTGAGTCAGATCATTTCACTAACACACTAAATATTGCCAAGGCGAAATGTGCCGGGGCTAAAGATTTTTCGGCTGCTAGACTGGTGAAGTTCGCAATCTCATCGTATTTCATGCTTAGAGGGTAAGCGTTTTTCGCATCTTTAATGCATTGGGTATGGAGGTAGTGCATTGCAACTTCGGCGAAATTCTGTGCTTCGTTTGCGACGGTGTCCATCCGTTCTTTTGATGGGATTTGTTTCCGTTTCAACGCATTTTCTATCATTACGATCCATTCACGAGCATAGTTGTTTTCATTAATAAAGTTTTCGATTGGCGATGATTTGTATGGGAAGTACACCTTTTGCGCGCGCGACAGAATTGTTGGCTTTATTGCGTGCAGGCTTTGCGCAAGCAAAATCATCGTCGTATTTTTGGGCAATTCCTCCATGTTTTTGAGAATTGCATTACTCGCTGACGTGTTCATCGTCTCTGCATTTTTTATTATGACGATTCTCCACCCTGGCCAAGTCGGCGTATCTTGCAAGAAGCTAGAGAGCTCTCGCACTTTATCCACTGTAATTTCGTGAGTTTCCGATTCAACGCAGAAAAAATTCGGAAAAGTTCTGTTTCTCACATGCTGGGCTATGAAATCCTTTGTTAAACGCGTGCTATCTGCAAGCACGTGCGTCGCCAGGATTTCTGCTGTTTGCCCAAACTCTCCATAAAATAAATACACCTGCGCCAATTGCCCGCGACGGTACAAGTCCACAAGTTTCTCTCCCGTCGTATTCGTCCCCACATCAATAGCGGGCCAAGAACCCTTTTCATCAAAACCGTTGTGATAAGCGCTGTTCATACTAAAAATCCAAGTTGGCGTAGTGCGACGTTGGCTGAATGCTGGGGACACGGTCGGCTAGCACCCGCTTAAAGCTAGGGCGTGATTTTATTCGCATGTACCATTCCTTCACGACAGGAAAGTGAGCCCACGAAATTGCTCCGAGGTAATCCAATACAGAAATGTGGGCCGCCGCAGCTATGTCCGCGATGGACAGCGTGTTGCCCGCAAGCCAATTCCGCCGAGACGCAAACCCTTCTACGTGTTTAAAGTACACGGAAATTGCTTCCTTTACCTGCTTAATTGCGGCTGACGAGGGCGAAGATTGTTGAAAATATCGCTTTATGTCTTTTTCGAACACGAGCGGGACTGTTACGTCTGCAGAAAAATCCTCTTGCATCCACTGAAAGATGCGCCGTGCTTCGGCCCCCTCCACAATATCAACCGGCAACAACCTCATGTTATCGTACGCATCCTCCAGGTATTCCGTTATTGCGTACGTGCCTGAGATAATGGAACCGTTCAAATCGACTAAAACGGGTAGGCGTCCCAGCGGATTTAACTCCAGTAACGGGCTGTTTTTGTCCCAAAAACGTGTTACTTCAATCGAAAAATCTAATTTTTTCTCAGCTAATAAAATCAGCGCCGTACGTGAAAAGGCGCATAGTGGATAGTAATACAACTTTCTCATGGGGCACCAATCCATCATAGCTCTACTGCATTTCTACTGTTTAACAGCATAAAATCAAAGCGTTTTTAGTTGGGGGCGCGCATTCCTTTTCCTCGGCGGCTCTAGAGTTTTGGCGGGCGCGGCGTCGGGCATGTATACATATCCCATCTGACGCTCCGGGTTTCTTGAGAGATCAAAGCCTTGTAAAACTACAAAAATCCACCCGGCGAGTCAGTCGGGAGCCCTATAAACAAAAAGACGCTCAGTTATTCTGCGCGGCTTACGTTGATTAATACCTGCCTTTTTGAGGCGTCCGCGCTCCTATGCGAATTCAGGGTTGAAAACCAACCCTGCGACGTTCATGGCACTGCTGAGGTTTGTTTCAATGTTTGGGATGGTGCCTAGCAAGGCGGGCAGGTCACAGTAGCGTTCTAGGACCAATGTTGGATCTCCACCGGTCAGGGCAAATATCACGCTTCGTAGTGGTGTGTGCTCCGACAAAGAAACAATCGCCTTTGCCAAATGCGATAGATTTAATGAAATTTCTTTAACGTTTTCGTGAATATTCTCCATTTGCGCCGCAGGAATTTGGCACGGCAGGCAGTATAGCCTTCTGTGAGTGACTTTCTGGGATCTTAAATCGCTTCCGATGCTGGAAGGGCATAAGCTTTGAAGGGCCAATTGAAGGCGATTTATTTGAGACCAAGAGCCGATGGCGTCGTTGGAGGCAAAACGCGTCCAAATATGTGGCGAGCTGTTGATTTCAAAAATCATTTTGGATGTGTCCCTCGTATGTTCTGCAAGACAGTTCCATACTTGAAAAAAAGATTCGCAATTTCCTGTATTTAGGGGCAACTCAGATTCGTATTCTGGCACGTTGTATCCTAAAAGGCGAACTAGCTCAAGGACGTCTGCGCTTAGTTTTGAAAATTCATCTATTGAATCAACAATGTATTCTGACACGCTTGCGCACCGCAAAATTTCATAAAAATGCGAACCAAGCACGTGGGGCAATATGGCCGCAATAGAAGCGTTTGTTTTTCCGATTTTTTGCAGATCTTGCTCGATTTCGTCAAAACATTGCTTCTTTTTTTCAGCAAATTCTGGGGACGCTTCGAGTTCTTCTGGCGCTTCGTTTAAAATAAGTCGAATGGCTGAATTTATTTTTAAAATGGATTGATCGGTATGAAACAGGGCATCAGTCACGTAATATAAATCGCAACTTCCAGGATAAAACTGCTGTTTTACTTGATTTAAAAAATCGAAGCACTGCGAAAAAGCAGGGTAACTCACCCACTGCTTTAATGTGGAATATATAATGTGCAATCTCATGTTTAGGCGATTTGATAACCCGAAGACAGAAACAGGGCCAGCCGCGTGTTCATAAGCACTGGCTCCTCTGCTTGCTTGTACATTCCCGGCCCAATCCGTAATGTCACCAGGATTTCCAAGTAGCGTTAAAAGATATTGAACGGTATCCGCACTAACAACTTCAAACGATGAGTAGAACTTTTGTTCTGTTTCAATTAGGCATGACGCAACGTTTTCTATGATCTGTTTAATTTTTTGCTCAATATCCCATAGTTGCTTTGCCTGATAAAATCGGAAGAAACCAGCAATTGGATAGAAAAATTCAGAAAGCTTTTGTTCAAATAAGGCTAATGGCAGGTGGTTTTGCTCCGGAATTTCTTCATCGGGGAACTGTTCCTGCAGTGTGCTAGCCGGAATAAGGATGCTCAATATGGAGATTTTTGCCGTGTCAGTCATTCCAGGGTGTTTCAGCAGGCGTTCAATTATTTCAGGCACCATTGTCGCAATATATTTTACGTTATGGCCCAATGGAGAGGTGAGACAGCTGGCCACAACGGCGTTCAACGTGCCAAATAGCGAAATATCGTCAATACTGGAGATTGGAGAGCCTATTTTTTGAAGCGTGTCCATTGTCCACCCCTGTGTCATGGCATCGTGCGCAATTTCGTAAAATTGGGCCGCTAGCGACAGGATCTGGTAGACAGGAATGTAGTAGGCGCCGTCCCACATCTGTAACAGCGCATCTTCACACGCAGCGACACGCCCAAAAACAGACGGGACGAAGGGATTATGTTGTGCTTCGCCGATTAGGTCTATCTCTGTCGTAATATCTAACGTTTGTGTCTTGACTATGGAGTCTTTCATTCGCTGCAAACTTTTCCTCAGCGAATGCGATGTGTCTATGGATAATCCAAATTTACTAACTTGGTACTTGTCCAATATAATCGCGAATAGAGTAGACGAGGCTTTGTGAAAAAGTAAGTTAATCATGCTGAATACAGACTCGCCTCCGGGGTACGCATCTACGGTTCCAAGAGCTTGATAGGCCCTTTGAAAATTGTCTTCGCTGGGCCGCATGGAGAGTTCGTCTATTCGCGTATAAAGCTCCTTAAAAAGTTCGTGAAAGCTGTTTGCCAGCTCGTACCATTCCTGATGGGAGTACTCAAATGTAAAAATGTTCCATACGATTTCTTTCAAATATTGGAACCGATCGTTTAGTGTCAACGTCTTTTTTAAAACCGAATCACTGGGCTCGCCAATAAGTTGAAACAGCGGCGCACCTTTTATGTGTGGCTTTAGGCATAATTTATTGATCTGCTCCAGGTACCATTCCAACGATTGCACCATTAATTGCTCGTTTGCTGGCTCGGCAAATATCCGTCTGACACCGCCTCCTAGGATTGAGCTCACCATAATATTTAACGTTCCCACCGCTTCTGAGTCGCTCCAAAAGGCTTTGTGCGCGTGTGATGACGTTCCTTCTCTAACGTATTGTCTAAGGTAATCAATGAAGACCGGAGTGTTTTTGTGTAACGAGCTGATGATGACGTCTGCCCAGTCGAATTGTTTGGATTCAATAAGAAATTGGAGATCCATGAACATGCGATCTGTTCTCATGAGCAGGGGCATGTAGTCAAAATTTAAGCCGACGGAAGCGTCTCTCACTTGATCGCGTATCTCATTGACAAATTCAAAATTGAGAAAAAACAGCCGGTTAATAAGCCCCCAAAATGTCCTTTCGCCTCGTGTGATTTCGTATAGGTCGCTTTTTTGCCCAATTAAGTCGATCGCTCTTTGTAATGATTCAACTGGGGTGTTCTTTTGCGAAATTAGTTCGAGAATCAAATTGAACAAACCAAACAATGTTTCGTCTGAGGGGGGCGTTCCTGTTTTCATACAATCGCACGGATGCCCCAAAAAGCGTGTCCATTCGGAAAATTTTTGGTGGTCTATAATTGTGTCTGAATCTCTTAATATTTGAGACAAAATCGCGATGCTTGCAAAAACTCCGCCGTTAATATACGCGCAAGAAAGTTGCTTCTTTAGCTGCTTAACCAAAGAAAGTTGTTCTCCTTCGTATGTTAACTCTTTGGATGAAAGGACTAGTGATATGCGCTGCAGGCAATTGTGGAGGGAATTTGTGATCATCGTTTCCGAGGTGACGGAACCCATTAATTGAGCGTTCAAAAAGGCTTTCCACGACTCGTGTATTTCGTTCAACTGGCTTGCTATTGTGCGTGTTGGAGGTTGTGACGTTTCTCCTCTAATGTAGCGAATTGTCTCAAAAATTGTGGATGAAATCGAATCTGGTTCGCGCATAATCAAGCGATCAAAATTTGAATAGCTAATGGGAATACGACTGTGAATGATTGTGCCGATTATTTTCTGCGCAAGAATCGCTTTGCCGAACAACGTATCGTTTTTGGGAGACGTGACACTTCCAATTGGGGACATTTGGGCGTTTGAAGAAACAAAGGCAACCCTGTCGGCATTAGCCTCGTCTTCTACAGCCGCCTTAAGCTCGTTCAATAACGCAAATATATTTCCTGCTGGAGCATCTGGCGAATAAATGAATCGTTCTCGCCACGGATTCCAGAAAAACGAAAACAGCGCGTCGATGCTGTCGGGCAAGGTTGCGCTGATGGGGACGTTTTCTGGCCGATCTTGAATAGATCCAAGAAAATATAAGTTGGCATTTTTGTGCGCATCATAAAAGTCACAGGGGATGTTTTTGGCTAATGACCTTAAAACGTTACACAATGTTGGCGCATCTTCTGGATCTAGTCTTGTCCCGATTATGGCCGTCATGGCCTGCACCAAAGGAATGTCTAAGTCTGAATATTCTGCGGTTAATTTGCAAAAGTGTCTGAATCTGGAACGCATGGACACGGGATGTTGGTCTGAAGGATCGTCTCGGTTTCCGATGATCTTTACGTAATCAATGTCTCTTTTCGGTGTTTTGTTTATAGTGTCGAACAATGATTCGAATAGGAAATTTGCGTAATTCTGAGCATATATGAGTTCCTGCCGAACGGCTGCGGGTGATGAGGCGACGACTTGTTGTGCCCAAAGGATGAAGACAGCAAACAAACTCTTGCGGTTTCGAAAAATTAAATCAATCAATGCCGTGTACAAGGGAGCAGTTTCTACCCCATTAATTGTACAAACATTGGGTAAAAGAAGTATTTATGCGACAGGGCCTTACGCACTTGACTCTTCCGCAGTCGTCCACTTGCTTCGTCCACCCAGAAAGGATCGTTGCAGAGATTTTAGGCCGGCTGACCCAGCGTGAGCATGCAGAGGTCTTTTGCGTCGTCCATAAGGATTCCTGTGGTAGAGATCACACTTGTTTCCTCAGACAGCAGCATCGGCATTCCGTGGGCATCGTGCAACGGCGAAAACAGGCGTTTCATTACTGGAACGCCATCCGCGTCGCAAGACAGCGCGTCGAGCTTATCTTGGCGCTTTAGGTTGCGGACCGTATCTTGTACGTGCGTTAGCGTGGCTGAGAGTTTATCCAAGGTTTGTCGCGAACGTTCAATGGTTCGAACGACGGCTCCAAGTTCGCCTTCTTTTACGCGCGTTAGGTTTGCGAGTTCGTTTTGCACGATGAAGGCCGCCGTTTTCGCGTTTGCAACAAGGCGCATGTCTATTTCAATGCGGTGCTGAAGGTGAACGTCTGCGACATTGTTGGCAAAGTAAAAGAGCGCTTCTACAAACGCGTGTATTGTCCTTCCCAAAACGACAAGCGCTTGCTGGAAATTTTGTGAGTCAAGCGTCGCGGAAAACGCCTCTTGTATGCCGAAATGCTGTCCAATGCGCTGCGTGACCTCCTGTAGTGCAAAAACTGGCGCCGACTGGAGCGTGTTTGCAATGTTTTCTGAATCGTTTATTTGACGACTCCAGTGCGCGAACGCGGTGAGCGTGCTAAAAAGCTGGTTTAGATCGCTAACATATTCGTTTACGTCCCCGTTGATCGGGCTGAATCGAGTGCTGATTGAAGGGTCGCGTTCTAGTATCCGAAGGTTTTGTGCCGCGTTTCCAAACAATAGCGCCATTTTGTTTAATTCTGACACAACATCGATTTCTTGCGGAGTTAAAGTGTCCTTGACCCGTGTTGCTACGTCACAAAAGTCACCAACCGCGCACTGAGGCAATATTTTTTCGACGTGCCTCCATGCGTTCATTGTTCGAACGAACTCAACAATTGTTGCCAGCGTATTTGTGTCGCGCGCCTTTATGTTACGGGACGCGCAGAATTCACCAAACCACTGAAGCGCCTCAGCTGCGTTGCTCGAGTATTTATTGAATGCAACCATAAATTTGTCGGCATATTCGGCAGAATGAATATCGAGTGCAGGAATGAACGGAGCCTCAACGCCGTCGCCGGTTGCTCTTGTCACAAAGCTGCGAGTTTTTACGGCCATTTCGTCAAAAGCTAAGCGAATGTCGTTTAGTTTTTGGATAAGTGCGAACTGGGCTTCCTTTCGCATGCCGTAATTGCGCCCTTTTTCCTGTTGTAGGGCTGTAATTTGAGGGAACAAGTGAGCGAGCCGGAGAAATCCGTCATTCCAGGAGCGGATGAGCTCTTTGGCCTCTCCGAAATGTGGGGACGTCGTGTCGTTTAAGAGCGTGTCAATAGAGCTAACTAAATGCAGGTGATCCAAGAAGCTAGTGAATATGCCATACGAATTCAAAAATTCTGAGAGCGCGGTTGCAATATTTAGGTGCTGGTTGTCGTGCAAGTATAGGTGCAGCTCTGCAATGACGCCGGGAAGGGTGAACTGCGCGTGCATATTTCTGACTACCACGTGGCAGTCGCAATTCTCGCAAACTTTTTTGTGTTCAGTGCTTAAAGCCAAGCTATTCAAAAGTTTTTGAGTTTGGCTCAGAGCGTGGAACAGCTCTTCGACAACATATACTCCATCTTTAACCACCTCTGGGGATTGGACGAGCTGGATGCTTTTTATCTGTTGCAATACACCTGAAAGGTGCTGGAATATTTCTCCTATTGATGTCGATATGTTGTGGAGGCGTTCATTGAAAGAAGTGCAAATATCTGGCTCAAAATCTGGTGATTCCGGAAGAACGGCATTTTTGCCTAGGTGCTCTACAAATTCCTGTATTTCAGCTAAAATTCCGTTCGTTAGGGCTTCGTTTAGCTCATTTAGCGCCGGAACCATCAACTCTACTGAGCAGAAATCAACGGGATTTGTTGCAGGGAGGGACTCCCGAACGGAAAGCAGTCGCGTTAGTTTTTGATTGGCAGAGAGCACCGCATTGGTAATTTTTGCGATCTCGGTCGAGTGAACGTTGTGGTACACATCTTCATCTTGAAAATTATGCGTACTTAGAATTGATGTTAGCCTTTTTACCTGCGCCATAACGTGATCTGTTTGGGCTAGTCCTTGCCCAAAATTTTCGCAGCAATATTTTGCTAAAAACGCGTTTTTTACGGACAACACGGCACTGGCCCACTCTAGTATGTATTTTTGGATTTCTGTCAGACCGTTGTTTATTACGTTTTTGTCACAGTTAAGGCAAATTTGCCTTTCATTTTCGGGCACAACCAACTCGTCCATTATTTTAGACGCCGAAACTAGCCTATTGTACAGATTCATCAACGGCTCGATTGCCTCCCTAATGATGATGCTTTGCTGGCTAATTTTATGAGCTAAGTTGTTGAAATGATCAGATATCAACGCAAATTCGTCGCGAATGGACGGTAAAATTCTTGCCAGCTCTGAACATGACCGCCTCAGTATTTCAACTTCTTGGCGTGTTCCAGTCGATATCCCGTGATCGCGGATGAACGCAGACGTTGCTGCGATTGGTTGCCCAAAGGCTTCTTTTAATGCAAGAAATGCGCCTACGAAATTGTCCATGTGGCAGTTTGTGTTGGAGTTTTGACTTCTCACTTCTTTGCATTTATCCACTATTTCGTTCAATTTCGCGCAAACCGGCCCGAATTCCTGGAACAAAATCTCTGTAAATTCGGTGAGGTTACCTTGTTCAAGAATGAAATCCCAATTGAAGACATCTTCAACGTTATATTGGACGGTCCGTATTTGCGCATGCGTGTCAAATAAGTGTTCAAACGCTTCTTTACAGCAATCGGGGGAAATGACTTGGCTTGCGCGCGCCATTTTTTCAGAAAGTTGTGCCAATTCATTGGCAAGTTGCCATAACTGATAGCGTACAGACGGATGTGTTCCACACGTGCACCCGTAGGGCGGAGCGGACAGGCAATGTATGCAGTCATCGCAACTTTGACAGTCTGGCAATACAGGACATGGCAGTTTGGATTTCCACTTTTCATATATCTTCTTGAACACTTCACTTTGCTCTTGAAGGCCGTTACCTACGCTCGTAAAGAATGAGGATATGGTCGTGTCTCCTGTTAATCCTCCCTTTTTGATGTCATTCAATATACCATCAAAGGCAGTGTTGGAATGTTTTAGTGCTTCGACGATTTTGGCGAGCACATCGACAAATACCAAATTATCTTTCGGAGGAAGTGATGTGTTCTTTGTCACACCAGGGGCCCCAAACGTCGTGACCATTGTATTGGTTATCTGATTGAAATTGGAGTCAAACAGCGCGACATATGGCAGCAAGTACGCCATTTGGCAGATTTGATCATCCACGGGCGCAAACGTTGAAATGAGTTTTAGTGCTCTACTCATGCTGTATGCTCCAGACGTGCTAGCGTACATTTCACCAATGGATTTAAGGCCAGACGATACGGTTGTTAAATCCAACTTATTCCAAAATGCAGCGACGTTTAATCCTTCTAATATAGCGTTTGCGAAATCAACACTATTAAGAAATGAGTGCCAATGTTTAATGAACTCGTAGTTGCAATATTTCGTTAATGTTTCGATTAACGCATCTATTTGACTTTCTAGAGATTCAAAGGGGTTTACGGGGCTCCAGAGTTGTGTAAGCGCACCTTCGTAGTTGCATTTCGAACAAAACGCAATTGGATTCGCACCGAGTCCTATTGTTGAAAACTCTTTTAGGGCGGCTTTAAATCCACGCAGGAGGATGTATACATTAATCGTTTTTGAGTACAGAAGCTCGCCGTCTTGTATCTTTTCATTTATTTCGTGTAACGACGCAGATATGTTTGATACCGAATTTACGCAAAGGGCGACAGCGGCTGGTAGAGTTGTGCAGTCGTAGATATCCGGACGGACTAGGGTTGAGGCAAAACTATTTGGCAAATGGGCGTTAAGCACACCAATTGTTTCGTCCAAGAAAGCGATCCAATGATTGAAATATTTCTCAACTTCTCGAGCAGAGCAGTGCGAATCCTCAGAATTTGCAAACGAACTGGCAAATTTGGACCATGCCACCAAGCTGAAATTTTCTCCAGGAAGGTTTGTTGTTAGCAAGCCGGTTAAGCGCGCGGCATCAGCGCCGACTTGATCATTCGAGAGCCAATCGACAAGGTCTTTGGCACTTTTGCTTTTTAATGCCTGTAAATACTGGTCGAGAACGCTAGCTCTGTCTGCGATGTCGTGCGTTTGAGCGGCCAATCTGGAGCAGCACATACTTTCCATGTATGTTACGGCGTCGGTGAGCTCGCTAGAGATCTGGCTCAAAATCGGCTGAATTTCTCCAAAGATCAGTCGTGCTTCCTCGGGGTTGCAGTGGTGGCAAATGCTTGTTACACCAAACACCTTGTTGATGTTAGAAACCATACTGTTAAACGCACTGATCAGTGCTTTGCTCGCCGTGATGCTGCATTGACGGTAATCTCTAATTGGGCAACGTTTCGCCTCTGCCCACGCGGCACTCATTGCTTGCTGTAACATGTGCAAGTTTTCAACAATGCGCCGTAGCGTCACGTTTTTCGCGACCCCCTCGGGTTGCGGGGGTGATGGAAGCTGCGCGCTGGGGTTGAAACACTGTAGGGCACCAATTGTTGCGTTTCGGATATGCGCTATTTTGTCACGAATATTGCCTAACGATGTGTAGTCCGTGGTGCAAATGTGTGTAGCTTGTTCTGCGTGTGCAACAGACGTGATGTCACTACTCAGCCCATCTATGTGAGTGGCAATCACCGATATGTGAGCCGCAAAAGCTTGGCTATCTTCATCAGACAGATTATTGATAAACGATGGAACGCTCATGCGAAACATGCTAACAAAGTCGGCGATCAAACCGGAAAAGCCTTCAATCGCGGCGTCAACAGGCTTGCAATATTCGAGCTGACGCAATTTGTCAGTAAACTCTATTAGAGCATCGTATGTGGATAGTAGCTCTTGGGCAATGTGCGGATTCACGCCGCTATCAAGGAATTTGCGGGCCAACTGATGCGTTGCTTCAGCGAGAGTGCCCCAGTGGGAAATGGTGGCTAGATGGCCTTTTTCCGCCTGCGCAAACCTTATTGCAGTTTTCAAGGTTTTAAAGGCTGCAATCAGCCGTGCGTTATCTTCGTCAATTAAGGCCTGCCCGTAACTGGCGGACGTGTAGTTTGGGCGCGCCACTTGAATTCCTAATGCGGCGCAAACGCGGGACGTTGCTGTGTCTAGCAATGTTGTGAACGCTGGCATGCTTACAAGCGGTTCTCCCAAAGCAACTGATGTAGCGTCTTTTACGACCGCGAATAATGACGAGATGGCCTCGCTCAATTTTGGCGTATCGTCCAAATTGGGGTAATTTGTCGCCAGTAATGTGCGGACGTTTTGAGCTAAAACCTCCGCTGCGTTGGCAAGCGAATGAAGCGTTTTTGAATGTTGCTTGCATTCGTTGCGCTCTATTATGTGGATTATGTTTTCAAATACTCTGAAGCTGTTGGAAAAGTGCCGTAGAACCCCACCATGGTTGACGTCTTGGCATGTGTTGCAGCTATTTGCTTCAAATGACTGGCAAAATTGATCTAACCGCCCATGTACATGAAGCAATTCATACAAAAGCGTTTTGAGTGAGCGGACGAATTCAGGAGAATACGCAAACAAATCGATTGATGCTAGCCTATCTCCGAGCAGTATCAGCGAGTTTGTTACTTGTTCTGCAAGCAGTTCGAGCGTCTGGTTGCATTCGAGTAACTTATTACATGCCTTCCCGTCGACAGGAAAAGCCGCTGGCGTGATTGTCCTGTGGCTGACGAGCGTTAGCGCCTCACACAGTTCCCCGACCGCGAGTTGAACCGCAGGTAGGATAACGTCAACCGTCTGCGTAACGATGGGGGTCGCTTGACAAACGTGAGCGTGGTTGATGGTCACATCTGCCAAGTTTTCGTAAATGTTTCGTAGCGACGACGCTGCCGCTTCCATACGTTGTGTTGCCGGCGCGTAATCATTTTGCGAGTTAAACACGTTTGCTGCTAAATTTTCTGTTACAGCTAGAATCGCCAATCGGATGGCGTCCACTTCTTTGTAAAGGTTCGATGCGTTAACAAGCCGGCGATAGCAGCATGTTGGGGTCTGCGCGAGTGAATCGATTTCGGCAATTGTGTTTGCTGTTGCAGCGAGGTTTGTCGCCATCTGCTGGAAAAGGCTTTTTAATGTGTCCCCAATGTTTGGCGGCAGTGTCGTTGATGCGAACGAGCTAACAAATGGATTTCCCAAATTAGTCGCGATCGCTGCAAATGCATTACTTATGTTTTCTACACGTGCCTTTGTTGTTGCGAACACGTTTGTATAACAGCGCTCATTTTCACCAGTTCCGTCTTCGGATGTTAGTGTTGATTTCCAGCGGCTCAAGGATGACTGCAACAACCCTAGTGCGTTGAGGTCTGCCAGAATGTCCTGGATATACTTTGTGAAGTCCGCATCTCCGAAAACGAGCGAATTATCGAATGTTGGCTCAATGATCTGAATTCCGCGCGCGTATCCTGCTAGCGCGGCGTTGATTTGGCTAATGCGGGCCTCGATTTTCGACAGCCCGTCGAGGTAAGCTAGGCTATGTACCTTGCTGCTGTGAAGATTTGTCAGCAAAGAGTGAACTTGTTCAAGTGCGGCATTTATCACGCCGACACAAGTGTTTGCATCGTCTAGTGTCGTTTTCCGGAGCAAAATTCGCTCGAGCATAACGATGGGCTGCAGTTGCTGATGGATTCGGTAGAGATGCATGCTACTTTGGGCTAGGCTTCGGCTCTTATATGCAGCAAGCGCCAGCTTGGAATCGCGGATATAAGCTTCCAAATCGTCAAAATTGCTAAATTGCTCCAAGAACGAGGCACCACGCCAGAAGCACACTGGTGTCTGCGTAAGAATGCACCTTACGGTTTGCATTGCTATATACTGTGACTCTAATAGTTCATTGATTTCGTTCCACGCAGTTACAATGTCGTCGTCATAGAACACGTTCAGCTGTTTGAGATTATCGGCAAAATCGCCAAACGAAGGGTTTGTCGCGCCTTCATTCGGATTTAGGTCGTTAATACTGCAATGCATTGAGTAAATTTGCGCAGTGTGACCATTGACGGTTTGCATATAGTCGCCAATGCATTTTAACGTGTTCATCAACTGCGTATCACGGTCACTAAAGCAAGCGAGGCTAGCAGCGCATTCCATTTGTAAGATCAAGGCATCGGTTTTTTCTCTTATCTGTGCTGCGACCGTCTTAAACGCATTCAGCTCGCCCAGCATATTTTGTATGCCCTGCGCTTTGCTCAATGGATCGCTAATTTGGTGATTGAATAGGACAGCGCTCATTTGGTCCAAGTTGTGCTTCGCGCCCGTATACAACCCGATTATGCGTGCGATCTCGTCGGTATACGCTTGGCAGCACGTCGGGTTTTTTAATATAAATTCGAGCTGGTGCAGCGTCACGACTGGCAGCGTTGGCCAAAGGCTGTCCAATATATGTTTGCGTGTTTCATCTGTTGCAAATGTGGGCTTTGCCTCTGCGAAAAACGAAAGAGTCTTAAACACACCAGCCAAACTGGGGCTATACAATGGCGTGCGCACCAGCTGCTGGCAGATTTGTGGGAGGAAAACGTCAAATATCACGCGCGAAACTCTCTGAATTGCAGCTACATCGTCGGCAATTTGTGTTGGACCAAATGTTGCTAGCGGCGTGGATATCTGAAGTGGTGCAGGGCGCCCCAATGCGCCTAACAGCCCGCGGAGTTCAGCAATATACGCACCTATATTTGCTACGGTGAAGCAATTTTCGTTGTTCAATTGCTGCGTCCAATTCTTATGGGTTTCGAGCAAAAGTGTTTGTAGTGTGTGAAAATGCCCATCTGCCAGTGCCAGCATTTCGTTGTTCCAGGTGGTGACGTCTGCGAATGCACCAAGCAGGAGTTGCAAGTTTTCACATTCATCGCGCAATGTGCGAATATTGCGGCCGAGGAGGGATTGCTCAAACTGCGCGAGTTTTTCAGACAAATATAAAGGATATGCCGTCATTATTGCGACTTGGCGACGTATTTCTTTAGCCAGTTCGTTCGTGGCAAATTGGTTGTGTAGCTCACAGCTTATGGCATCTGGAGCTTTGTTTACGGCAGCGTGTAACGCGTTAAGCAATGAGAGTAGGGCAGGGGCCAGGTCTTGCTGGACCGTGCGTATCAATTCTGGGTGGAATGGCGCGACCGCGTTTATTGTCGGCACTATGTTATCGATCAAGATGCGAAAATCGTTCTGTATCTCGCAAGTGTGGTGAGTAAGCCTTGTGATAAACACGCCGGCTTGCTCGCACGGTGCCGAATCTACTGCGTGGGCGTTTGATGATGGAACACCAAAAAGGGCTGCGACATTTGAAAGTTGCTCCTTCATTGTTGCAATTGTCGCGAATAATTCGTCCAATGCCCCTTTATAGTTTGCATCTTCGTATTCGGGGAGCCCTTCAAGTAATGTAGATATGCGCCCAATTTGCGTCGCCATCTGCGGAATCACCCCGACTAACGACGCGGCGTCAGGATCGCTCAAAAAGTGAACGTTTCGTGAAATGGTCTTCAACGTTCTTGATATGGCGGCAACGTCAGCCTCTATTTTTCCAAGAGTTAGATTGCGTTCGTTGCAAAAAGTTGGGCGTTTTAGCTGTTGCAAGAAATCCTGCAAATAGCCGCTTGCACAATCTAGATTTACGGGGAGTTGGGCTAACTGTTCCAACACAATTGAAACGTCAGTGATTAGCTCTGGATTCAGTTTATATGTGTCGCGCAGCCACAATGGAATGAGTCCACCAAGTACATTTTCGATACATGAAATATCGGATTGTATCAGCCCTTGGATATAACTAATCGACCCGAACCTGTTCGTCCCAAGTGGTTCGTTGTGAAGCGATACATTTTTTCCGATGGAGCCGGCAATTATGTTATACAACTCGTCGAGTCTGTCGCAATGAGCCTCAGGTCGGTCTACGTCAGCTAACATTTGCGGCAGCCAAATTCGCAATTGTTTGAACAAGTTTTCTGCCTGCATTAGCGTGCTTCCGGCCAGGGCGCCATTTATGGCTTCAGAGATTTGGTGTAGCCGCCCATAGATTCTTCTATATGGCTGCAATTCTTGTGCGTGCCTCTGCAAGTGCACGGCGTCTTTTATTCCAAAGAATGCGCTTCGTAATTTTTCAAAGGTCTCGTCGAACGATTTTAATATCAGCGCCCATTCGCAACTTGTGTAGGCCGGAAAGCTGTGCAAGCAATGTGACAGCGCACGCACGCATCCTTGAGATTCAAGTAACAGAGCCAGTGGCCCGTCTTCTCGCGTGATTTGCAATATGAACGCCTCGTCAAACTCCAGAAATTGGATGGCGGAACCAATGCGTATCATGGTGTTGTACATATCAGTGAGGTAGTTGCCTACGCTGCTGAGAGCGACGCTAACATACAGGTCTTTTGGCATATATGTTGACGGAAGGTCGTTTGTAACTTCGAGCAAATTGCAAACATATGTGCGCAAGATGCTATTGATACTGGCTAGTCCATCTTTGACGTTTGCAATTGATGCAACTGGAGCTCCGCCTGCCAGAAACTCGGCGTTCTTCCATGCATTTTCTAACTGTAACGCGGCACTGCTTAAATTGATTAGGGGCTGTTGTGCGTAACTTGGCAGGCGACTGAGGAGCGCTGTGGCTTTTGTCGAAAGTTCAGCGCTCTCGGCTCCCTCTATCTTTCTCAGTATTATTTCTAGCGCAGCAGGCAACGCCGCTACAATTTGCTGGGTCGCGTGCAATTCATTGCGAATGGCGATTTCGTAATCGTTTTTTATGTATGCTTGCTTCAGGGCGACCAATGCGTCAAACATCTGCCCAAACAGCAGTTGTACTTGATTGCGAATCATTTCGACCTGACGAGAATTGTGCAGGACAGAATTGTTCAAATCGGTCGCGGCGAACAAGTTGAGGAATTGTGAAAACTCTGGCAAGACTTTGTCAATGGTTCTTATTGCCTGCGGGTTCTGTGAAAAGGCCGTCGCTGGAAATGTCGCTGTCCAACCTCTCGTTATTTGCAAGAGCTCGGTGATTCCCTCAACGACCTGAGCTGCATACGCGCCCTTCGCATTTTCATTGAATGGCACGACGCGCGAAACCGGGCTTGGATCTCCGCGCATTAACACGCCTGTAATGCTGTTTATGGCGAGCGTTTGCTGTTCTGTGTGTGGCGATGCGGTGAAATACGCTTTTATTGCGGGTGCCAAGTTGCTGAGCAGCGTTCCGAATTGTGAGATTAATGTCGGCGATTGGTGGTCAAATGGCATGGCCTTTAACTGATGGACAAAAGCTTTTGCGTGCCCCGCCAAGCCTATGAGGGCGTTTTCTTGTTCCGCATCGCAGCAGAATTGACTCAAGACGTCGGTTAGTTCGACAAAATGTCTGTGCACTGAAGAAATGCTACCCATTAAATTCAATATAAATTGTTGGCTAGCATTCGGCGTGAGGTGCGTGCACATTTTCAAAATTGTGTCACAGACAGCAGGGATAGCGCTATTTATGCCGATCAACGCGTGCTGCACTTCTGCTAAATTGTCGAGGTTTTGGCGAGAAACTTTTGGCCCGTGAGTTCTGGCGAAGTCGGTTAATGACGAGAAGAACTTGGCGATGTTTTCGATATACGCCAAGTTTTGCGTCCGCAGCAATTCAAGTGTCGCATCGTGGTTGCTGCCAGACGTTGCTAGTGCGCCAAACTCAGGGAATGGTTCCGGATGCAACAGTTTCGCGAGCCCATCAATTGTTGCGCAAATTTGATTCACATATATATCGACTATTCCAGCCTGGCAGTAGTCGGACGTGTCTGTCTGCTCCGTAAAGTGACGCGAAAGGTGCTCACTGAGGCGCCCCATTGACGCTGTTATTTCGTGCAGGAAATGTGTTATACCGCCGTCGTCATGCTCGTGTCCAAGTAGTCTCCAATCGAAGCCGTCCCCTGCTTTACTTAAGGCATAGTTTAGCCGTTGCATTTTTACGGCTAAGTTGGTCGCGTACGTTTGTATGAGGTCGTGACAACGCTCTATTTGGAATTTTTCCGCCAGAGCACTTATCTTGTTGGAAAGCGTGGAAAATATAGTTGGAACTTCGCCTGAACGGTCAGCAACTGGAATGGATGCATCGTCGTAAAATTTTCCGGACGTTACGGAGTACGCCCTTAGCACAACCTGCAAGATTTTGGCCAGCGGCCCCTGTGCGCCAAGGCTGACAGCAATGTTCTGCAAACGCTTTTGTACGGCTAGATATCCAAATCCTGGAGCAATGCTTTGCAGCTCCGTTACGTATGCGGCTAGTGATGTGAACGTTTCTAGGATCTGTTTCACGTCTTCGTTTATTGAGGCGAAGGAGAACGTTTCGACAGGGGCGTCCACGCTAATGGTGTCGTTTGCGAGTTCAAATATGTCGGCCACCGCACCAAACTCAGGCAACATGGATGCGGAAAACGCATCAACAAAGGTTTTAAAAGCGTTAAGTTTGGCCTGTATTTCTGCGTCGCTCATTTCGTCGTTCGTTTCAAACTGAACAGGGGCAATAGCGTTTAATGTACGCAAGATGTTGTCTAATTGCGTATCTAGCGCCCGATATGCACTGTTCGCCGTGTCTCCTTTAAAAATATTGGAGGATTTCGCTAACGAAAGGCGCTGTAGATAACGTGCGTGTGTTTCAACTCCAATTCGTAATGTGTGCATTTGCTGCGCATATGGCGTCCACAGGCGCAGTCGTATGTTCCTGATAATTGGGGGCATTTTTGACGCTAAGTCGCCCAAGGTCTGCGCCATTTCGTTGACCACAAAAGGAAGTTCGTAAGGGGCGCATGCACTTGCAACGGAAATTGTTTGCAGCCGTCCCTTTATCTGCTGAATCGTTCCCATGATGCGATTGAGGCCTGTAACCAGCCCAGCGTCATATGGAATTTGCGTCGCGCGAGCGGAGTACTGTTCGAGAGTCAGAAAACTATTTATCAAAGAATCTGGGGCATCGCGCAATATATACAAAAGCCGAGCTAGCGCAACGGAGTTTCGCTGAGTCGTTGAACCTTGCAATGGCGTGGGTTCTTGGACTGCTAATATGCTGGCATTTACGGTGAGTGATATGCTGCGCACATTTTCGCGAATGGTCGATACGCCATTTGCATTTTCCGATATAAGCGAGGCCCAATTCTGGCAGAGCACGTTGGGGGTTGTTTGGGCTAATTGAGCTGCCGCCGAGTTTAGGAGCCCCAAGAACGCATCGATTGAATCTGCTACGCCTAAGATTCTGTCGCTTGGAATTACAACGCCATTGGTCGAGTTTAACGTGCCAACCAAAAGAGACACTTCTTTTGTTAATTTTTCGAATTCGATTCGAATGCTATCAATACTGTTGTTTTGGCAGCAACTTGATTCGTAATTTTCCAATGATATGCGCAAATAATCCGCCAATTCGTGAAACCTGAACGCCATGCGGGAAATAGTGTTTTCTTGCAAAGAGTAGTTCAGGCCTGCCTCCGAGGCTGACGAGTTCTGGAGAAATGCGGCTAAGTTCTGACAAAAACTGATCGTCGCCAGGCCCAATTCGTATGCAGTTTGCTGAGCATATGGTTGTGTCAGGTACACCTGGAACAACTGGCGCACAGACCTGTGGATTCCATCGATGAAGTCGTCTATTAGCGTAGATATTGCAAGAAATGATTGTCCTGTTGCTTGGGCGCAGATCAGCATAGGCAATGGCTGAGAAGGACCACCTGTGTAATATTGGATAATGTCTTCGGCAAACTGACGAACACCAGCCAAAAATGCGGATTTGTCAGCTGTTGTGTACACTTGTTCGACTTGCTGTAATCCGTTGATCCATGTGCGCACGAACATATCAGTCGGTGAAACAGTGTTATATATAGTGCCACCCACTTGATTCTGAGTTTGCGGATGCGATGCGCACAAGCTAATGGCATGGTGTAATTTTTGCAGCGTATTTACGAGCTCGATTTGTTCATTTCCATTTTCAGCATCTTTCAATGTTGCGTAAAACGACGCCAACTGGGTTAGTGTTCTGCCTTGCAACAAATTCTCGAGTTTGGTTTTCAAAAATTGGAGTTGATTGCTGACTGCGTCAATCGGTTGAGACAAGATGTTGCTCACGTTGGATCTTATGTACGAGACCAGATTCAAGATTTGCACCAGGTAGTTGTACGTTGTTGCGGAGTATTTTGGAGGAGTTCTATACCAATATGAGAAGACGTCGCGAAACGAGTCCGAAAACTTTTGGACCACTTCGGATATCTTGAATATCGTGAAATCGAAGGCATCACGCGGATGTGGTTCATATGGTGCGGCTGCGTTTGTGCCAATGAGTCCTACCACATACTTGCTTACCTCGAAAATTGAATCAAACGAGCGGGTATGCGCTTCGATTCCGGCAAATGCACTGGCGATTTCATTAAGCAATGTTTCAAATGCGGAGTCAGAGGCGCTTCCTGCTCCCATTCCGATATTTGAGGAAACGCGCGCTTTTACGCCAAGGTAAGCGCTTTCTAATGATTGCAGGAGTTCCAGCATTTTGTTTGGCAGTTCGGTGGAGTAGTGCACTTTTGTCAGCAATTCTGCAACGCGCTGGAGTTCGTCTTGGAACATTGCCAACGGGTGGGAGAAGAACGCTTCTGGAATTCCGCAACACGTGCTTGGGGCGTTGGGGAGCGAGGCGTGCCAGACGGAGCAAAGGTGCTGCAGCGCATGGATAAACTCTTGTAATTCAAGGTTTTTGCTTCTGTCCAAATCTCCTAAGTTCTCAGCGAATATTCGGACATACGTTCCAATTTGGCAGATGTATTCTCGAATTTTGTCCATTTCAACCCGCTTGCGTTTGCAGTTGTGCATGGAATGCACGCTTGCTTGTTCGGCGGCTGTGGGAAGCAAACTCGTTAATGCGCGCATTGTTTGCAAAAAGTCGGGTGAGCCTACGTGTTCTGTGTACAGGGTCGGGGACATGCCCAAAATGTTTGAAATTATAGGGTTGACGTTTGGAATATCCAGATTGCCCTGCGCTAACGTTTCAAAAAAGGCGGATATCTTATGAAATTCGGTCGCGAGCTCGCTGAAAAAGTGCGACTCGGGGGCGCAGCATTTTCCGAGCAAGACGTTTGCGATCTGGGCAATCTGCTGATGAATGCGCTGCTGTGGTTGTAAAGACGCATCCCTTAACTGTGCGATTTCGTAATCATCGGACGTCGTTACGGGGCCAATATCTCCGATCCGAAGCCGTAAAAGCTGCTGCCTTACAGAATCCGGAATTGCAACGGTGTGGTTTTGCTCTAATTTATGGATAATGCTGTCGAGTGTGTTGGCGGCCTGTTCGAGCCAAAAGTTTAGCCTTGTTGCAAGGACTGCGTTCTTCTCGTGCGTGGCAGTGCTAATGACCGCTGGGGCGTTTACGAGCTCCGCAATTTTTCTTACGGCGTTAAACATCTGTTCAAGTGGGGACCCTCCCTCGGGGAACAATATCGACCAATCGGCGATGTCTGCCCATTGACCGCTCATATGAGTATCGATCTTCTTTAAGTTTTGAGCCAGGCTCTCCATTTGCCGGTACGCGTCCAACATCGCGGAGTTGTCTGGCGCGGGCGCCGTGTATGTCCACAAGTCTCCTTCGTTTGCGATGTCGTATAGCAAATTTAAGACTGCGGCCAGACTTGATCTTTTACTTGGGGAGAGCGTTGTCAACAGCGATTGCCTCAAGTTGGCGGCGTAACTCGAAAAATTTCGCACAGCACTGACAAGACCCACCTCGTACGGAGCTGACTGTCTTGCGAAGATAAGGGTTCGAAGGATGGTGCTAAATGAATCTTGTAGGTGCAGATAGTACCAGTCAATCGGTTGGTTTGAGGGGCAAACGATCTGGTTGGCACTTATGTAGCTTAGTGCGTAGGATGCTTCGATATTAGCCGCGATTTCGGCAAAATTCCCGCCGAGCCAACTTCCAACGCTTGGTAAACTTTGTTGCAGGCGTGCTGTTATTTCTTCAAATTCGCGAATGTTGTAGTTTGTTCGGAACTGCCCATTGAAATATGCCGCTAAATTTGCGCAGAAAGCGGACACAACGGAGAGCTCGTGCTTCTTTTGTGTTCCTTTGGCGCGCACGAGTTGGTCGTGGATATATATTAGGCTGTTGGCGATTTGTTCAACTAATAACAGTCGCTCGGTTTCGTGCGCAGCAGTCGACACGTGATTACAGAACGTGCATGGGCGCGCTTGAAGAGGAACTGTGTGCAGTGCGCTATATATTGATTTCAGCGTTGATTGCAGCACATCAACGGCGGATTCATTGACAGACTCCCAGTCTGAGCTCCCAATAATTTTAGTTAGGTTGAAGTTGATCTTTTCTAACAGACTGTTTATTCGAACTGAGGCGACATCCGCTGACTTGCAATCTTGCCTGCTCCCGACCTGGGACGTGCTTAACGCACTGGCGATTGCGCATATTTGCGCGCGAATGTGGTCGACGCAAATGGCGTCCAACGTTGTTGCGTCACTTAACTCTGACAAAATTTGCACAACGGCGGCCAATTGTAAGCCGCGCTCTTGGCAAAGGGATGGTTTGCCTGCAAGATCGTTGACGATATCATCGAGCACCTGGCATATCTGATCCAGACTTTCGGTGAACGCAAGTGGAATTTCTATTGGAATGTTTTGCGTCGTGGCGGTTTTGAGCTCAGAGATAACGCCAATAAAATGCCGCCAGGCATCCGGCCAGGACTTCACTTTTGAGATGATGTTTAGCGTATTTTCGTCAAGTTGCGTTATTTCTTGATTTAGGTAATCTCGCACGTAGTTCAGCGTAATCAGAATTTGGCGAGAAACTCCTGCGATTTCTTTTATGTAGTCCGCAATGAACGCTTGGGTCGGCTCTGTGAATACTGGTGTTTGCCAGTCATAACCGATTTGTGCTAGAAACTCGTGTTCCTTTGTGAATTCGGTAATCATAGCGAATTTGCCAGCGAAATCGGCCCAAATCTGGAGATTGTCTAGCAGGGCATCGACGTTCGCGGACTGGCGCGCGCGTACATAGATTGCCGTGTGCATTTCATAGAAGTTGTGTAAAACCGTTAAGAACTCTGTGTTAGCCGCGTAAGCTTCGAACGAATCCCATTGAGTCTTTACTTGTTGTAGCTGTGTTTTTAGTGAATCTAGCTTAACTGTTCTCAAACGAGATATTTCCGAAAATGCAACGGAGTTACATTTTAGGCACGGAGTAATGTTTATTAGACTTGCGCCGAGCCGGTCCGCAAATGCCGCGATCCCATCTGCGAAGTCTTTGATCGAATGCCACGTGCCGATTGGCGGAGCCTGGGCGTTGTATAAAACTTGTGAAAGTTTGCCTACAATTTTGTCTAGGCTATCGTAAATCTGCGTGTACGCGACTTCTAGAAGTTTGCACGGATCTCCTGCTGGAATGGCCGCATTCTCTCGACTGAAACCTGGCCCAAAGAGGGTCTCGCATATGCTCTCTAGATTGTGGCAAAACGCGTCGATGTACTCGGCTGCATTGTCGCATGATCTTCCGTCTGGGAAGTGTATTTCTTGCAAAACTGCGATTATGTTGTTCATAAAATCGTAATTTGGAAAGGTTACACTGTACTTCGTGATCGATTTTGTTAATTGTGCCAAGGAAAATACGGCGTTTACGAGGGCCCGGCATGGGGTGCACGCTTCGCACAGTTCTGCTGCCTCTACGCAAGACTTTTGGATGTTGCTTAGAGCCCAGACGTAATATTGAAGGAATTGATTGGCATTTACCAAACATACATCACATGAATCAGGAAACTCGGTCGAGTTTAGAAAGCCCTCCAGTCCGCCGCCAATAAATCTGAGCAGTCGGCTTAATTTCACATGAGCATTCGCGTTCGCCCAGATGTCTGGCGCGGAAAGGCTTCGAAAGCACTCGGCAACAAAAGCCATCAAGTCTGTTGTCTCGTCAAACATTTTTGCCACGGATAATGTTTGTTCAGGCGTATTTGGAACAGAAGGGAGCGAATGATTCAAAAAGTCTAATGCGGCGTCAATTCCATCTAAATACGCGCTGGATGGGGGCCCGGGTATCGGTGTGATTAACAGCGCTTCAAGTCGCGCAACGTATTGATCTAGGTCCTCATCAGCCAGTTTTAAAAGCAGCGAAGATTGTGCATGCAGCATGTACGCTTTTTCGTAAATGCTTCGAACACGGTCGATTAACTCGCAGGTGCGCAGCGACCGTTCAAGGTCCATTATGGCGAACGTGATGTTGGCGTTTAGCTGCTCTAACGGAGACAGTTTTATTGTCGAGACGATTGCCCCGTACGCATCGTAGTCATAGAGCTCTGCGAAGTCCGCATTGCGTAACGCCCGCAGCAACACGAGAGCGTTTTTTTGAAACTGCTTCAAGTTCGCAAGCCATTCGGGAGCGGGGCCTCCGGTTGCTGCGAATGAAAAGACTTTCTCAGGCATTTGAGAAAAAACGGCGATCAACCGGGCCAACGTTACCTGAAGCGGCGTTGCGACATCCTCATTCAGCGATTCTGCCTCACTTAATATGTGCGCCATCAACCCGGCTTCCGTCACCGTTTCAGACGTCAAAAAGAATGGAAAATCTCCAGCGTTGTTCACAAAATTTGAAACAGCGGTGTACCACTTATGCAGGACTCTGTTTATTGCCAACACGCACGGAGGCGGAGCTGTTAGTTGCTCAAGCAGAGTTTGTAAGTGCGCCTCTATTGCACCGAAGCCAGAAAGACACCGCACAAGCTCGTTTGAGTTTACTGCGTCCGCAAATTGAAGAAACGTCGTTTTCAAAGACGGAAGGAAATTCCGCACGTGGCGTACCACCATTATGATATCTGGCTGGTGGTGACCGCTGGTTTTGTTTTGTAACAGTCCTATGTCGCGAACGATGGAGTTAAACGCTTGTTCAATGAAACGATACAACTCGTTGGTAAAACTTTGGATGTTACTCGTATAAACAGGGGCAGGGGAGGGGGTTCCGGTTGCAAGAATTGAGATGGTTTCCCTCAGGAAGACCAAGTCTTCAAGAAGTCCGTTGCCAAAATTATGTGACACTAGCTTTTCAGAGAAATTAGCCCAGCCGCCATCTACATCTTCTATTGCGGCAATGTCGGCACGGATGGCCTCTAATGTATTCGCTATTGGGATCACTACGTCTTTAGCTAGCTGGTTGGCGTTCAGGTCTGCCGTTAGTGCGTCGAGTGCGTTCTTGAGATGAGTTAACCGGCTTGTTACGTTCCCATATTTCCATGTGATTCCGTTACATGTAGGGCAGTCCGATCGTTTAATTGCAGCGATCAGGTCGCTTATTTGCGAAATGAACGCACTGAAGTTGCCAATATTCACAAGATCAACTGCGTTTGTCATGACTAGATCCTGCATTTTTTCGTGCATATGTGGGATCAACTGCAATATGCGGTCGATCATTTCAATTAGTTGCGCACATGTGCCGTACCGATGAGATATGTCGATCGGCGAACCTTCAGGCACGCCAATGGCCTCTGCAACGGCTGCAAAGTATCCAGCAATGTCATTCTCGTCTAATTTGTTTGCGCCAGTGACAATGATCTGTTCCAATGTCGCGTTGACGTCGCTTGGTAATTGTCCTGATAAAAAGTTGAATATGTGTGTCAGTGATGTGACTGCACTGCGGCAATAATCGTTGCCGCCCGCACATGTGTCTTTAAATAGCGAGGCCAATTCTGCAAAGTCTAAGTGACCAATCGGTGGCATTTGCCCGCCGTGCCGACATATCGTAGGCGACAATGCCAGCTTGTCAATTGCGCCATTTACTGACGTAGATAAGTTCGTAAACGCGTCAAATAGGACCGGAATGACGCAATTGCGCGTATTGCGAATAACAGTTGCCCCGTTCACCAGAATTGATGATATTTCGGTAATTTCATCCTGGATTAATTGCCACAACGTGTTTGTGTCTGGTGGTTCCGCTGGGCCGTCTGGGGCAAGTTCGCCAACGAGCGTGGCAAAATGAGATAGCGCGCTGTCTAATGCGCTGGCAAACGGTGAAAAATCGGCGATCGTCATGGAATAGATTGGCTCGCTGATTGGCGGATACAAATCGAACGCGGCTTGGAGGGCGGCAAGAGCACTGGCCATGAGATTCGTCCCGTCTTCTTGCCAGCGATCAAATAGCGCAAACGGGTCCCCCGAGCTGAAAATTGCATTGGCATAACATGATAATTGATGAATTTTTAGCAAAATGCTGTGGTGGATTTTGTTGTGAGGCGTGCAGTAAAACGTATGATCTGCCTCGTTTATCAATGTGTTTAATTGATGCACCCCCATGCGCACGGAATCCCGGATTTGATCAAGAACGCTTAAAATGTTGTCTAGCCCGCACGTTTTGCAATCATCTTCTACATTGCAAAAAGGTTCAGTTAGGAGGGCCATTGGAATTATGTTCACGAAGTTCTCTAAAAAGGTGAACAGGCTCTTGAACCTTGTAAGGCGCGTTTCTGCGTCTGGCTTGCTATGAAGGAATAACGCTAAATCGGTAGGTATTTCAGAATTTATGCGTCCAATTGTTTGCAATATTTCGTGCAAATGCTCGGGAATGCCATACGCCAGTGCGTGAATAATCGTCGCGCACGGAGAGCAAACTGTCGCACTTTCCGTGCCTTGGTGCGGTGTGTACGTGCCCTGCGAACTTCCAAGTGCAGCTGTCAGGGAGTCAATCGCTGCACTGAGCTCTGGAATTAATGCTGAATTTACCTTCGCGGCGTTCAACTTGTCAGAAATGGTCTGAAATAGGCTGGCTTGTGCTGCATCGAATTGCTGATTCGCAAGCGCCTGCGATAAATGAAAAATGCTTTCGTCAATAACATTAATGTTCTCCGCAAGCGATTGAACATTTTCGAGATGGTTCAACTTATTGGTTAATTTTTCGTGAATTGACGCAATCGTGCTCTGACACACGTTAATGCACTCAATTATGGACGCTATCTTTTCGTTTATTTCATCCACATGACTTAAGGCGTTGCACGTTGTGGTATCAGGGCTTTCTGCATATGCGGTGTTACAAAACGGGACGAACTCGATCGACGTTTCAGGAAAAGTCGCAAGAAACGCCGCCAGCACGTCATGCAAACTCTGTAAATCTGCGAGTGACAAGTTGATGACATCGTCGCCATTTATTTCTTCTAGCTTTGTTTGAACGTCTCCAAAACTGTTTTGTACCATTTGCAGGCAGTTCGGAATTTGTACAGTCAGCAGGTCATATACAGCTGCGCAATAGCCTTCAGCGTCTTCTGGTTGGCTATTGTCTGTTGTAGGAAGGACCGTCGGGACGCCGCTAGCCGCGACCAAAGCGTTGTTCATTGCGTTGATGAATTCTCCAAATGGTTTTATGGCCTCGGCTAATTGTTTTCCGATACACGGCGCGTCTTCCGAAACCGCAGGAAATTGAGACGTGGTTGAATGAAATTCGTCCATCAACCCAGCCAAAGACGTCGCGACGTTTCCAATCGCAGGTAATGACTGTGACTGCCACGCTCTGGCAATTGGCCCTGGATCTAAGGCGAGTGGATGAAGGGCTTGTGCCAGCCGGTGGGCTTCGTTTTCTATGCCCTTGAGCGTCTCATATAATTCGTTGCAACAGGACGTTTCAAAGCAATCAAGAATGTTATCGCAGCGCGTACTTATCTGCGTTGCCAAATTCGTCAAATGCGTACTTATGTTATCTCCGTCCATAATGCACGCCAAGCATTCTTGGATGGACAAAGTGGTATAGTTCGTGCAAATGGTGTTAATTGTGGTTTGATCGAGCCGATCTAACCGTTTGTACTCTGCTATTGGAACTAAATATCCGTACAGCTCGGATAATTTGGACGACTTCACCTTGCTTTTGCTAAATTTTTCCGTAATTTCGGTGAGTTTTTCCTGTATTGTCGAATAGGCGGAGGTTCCCGACAGTTTGCTGTCTACAAATTTAAGTTGCGATATGACAGAGCCAGTGGCACCCTCGGTGTCGTCCTCAGTTCCAAAAATGACATCAAAGCATTCTTTGCTCTTCAGCACAGACGTCGCAGTAACACCATTTGCACCAATCTTCGCGATTTCGTTCACAAGTCGCGGATCGAACCCCCTTGATCCAATTTGTGTTAGTGCGAAAAGAGTTGATTCATCTCCTCCAGTTGCGGACAGCACTCCGGTTGTAGTATTGATACCAATGCTTCTGACTAGGTCTAGCAACGCATTTAGCTGCCCAAAATATGTATACGTTGTTGAAGATGTTTCATTTGCCGGAACTGCAGATGGTGCACCTAATGCGTATTTAAAATTGCTGTCATTGGCTGAGCAGTACCCCCCCATAGACAGAACGCTAGTGGTTCGCGTTACGCTGGTGTACGTAAGTAACGTCTTCATCCTATCCGCTATCGTACTCGTCAGATTGAAGTTCCCAGAATCGCTGGCCACGCAATTCATCAAATTTCTTATTTTTCTCGTTTTGCCGAATATTGTGCTGGCGAATTCCTCATCAAAAATCGTGCTAAGAAGTGTCCCAGCTTGTAATGAGCTAGTGTCTTTTGACACTAATTTCCCATCTTTGGCAAACGTCTGATTTCGTAAGTTAGCGGCACTCTTTATAGCCGTTTTTCCAGAATCTAAATTTGAGCTTTTCCATACCGTCGCTAGGTCTGTCACTTTTTCGGAGCCGGTTTCTGTTCCAATTTTTCCGAGGATTGTGGCAATGTCTGTGCTGTGCATATTCGTAACGCCCAAGAATAGGATGTGCAGCATTATTCTCTTAGATAGTCGAAATACCTTGGGCATAGAAGCGACGTCATAATGCTGCCTTCGTTTATTTTAATGGCATTGCTCTTAATAAAACGTGTACGAGGGCGTACTTCTTGCTGCGGACGCTGTCGTTTTATCCACGAAACCTGTTAATAAGTCTGTGAGTTATTCTGGGAAAAACGCTTGAACAGCAGACCTGGGCTACCAAAAGTATGGTGTGGTCATTTTTTGAACAATAACTATACGCTTAGGAAAACCAACACTTATTGAGCGTTCCCATCTTCAGCTCAGCACTTTTGTGTTTCGCTCGTGTCAATGAGAATTTTGTCGAAAATTGTTAATATCTTTCTTGAACGAGGATATTCTTGCGATAACCGTCGCAAACGGACGCCTTAGGGCCTACAACCTTAACACCCAACGCACCTTCCCCCCCGACAAAAATTGTAGAATGCGATCAGTCGTTATCTTAAAAAAAGCTATAAATTGTGCGTATTTCATCAGGTAGCATCGTTCAAGTTTCCACT